>JAFRWQ010000025.1 GCA_017437925.1 Bacillota bacterium | reverse complement strand
GCCGCATAGAGAACCTCATGGAGTTCAAGACGGTCATACTCGAGAAGGAAAAGGAGGCCGAAGAGAGCGGAGAAGGGGAGGGAAAGCTCACCCTCGAAGCCTTCCTGGAGAGCCTCTCCCTCATGTCTGATATAGATAACCACGATCCCGACCAGGACGCGGTGGTGCTCATGACCCTTCACTCGGCCAAGGGCCTGGAGTTTCCCGTGGTCTTCATGCCGGGCATGGAGCTGGGCATATTCCCCAGCTACCGCACCATAGAGGAGCAGGAGGGCCTCGAAGAGGAGAGAAGGCTCTGCTACGTGGGCATGACAAGGGCGAAGAAGAAGCTCTTCATGACCGGCGCCGAGCAGCGCATGCTCTACGGCAAGACCGACAGGGCAAGCGAATCGCCCTTCCTTAAGGAGATAGACAGGAAATACATGACCGGCCACGCGGTATACGACAGGAGGGGGGACGGAGACTCCTTCGACCGCTATTCGGTAAGGTCGTACAACTATTCGGCGGGGCCCTACATCTCCCCCTTAAGCTCCGCGAAGAGCAGCGGGTCCAACGCCAAGAGCATAGCCCAGCTTTTAAAGCCCAAGTATACCGTGGCGGGCTCAGACCTTAAGCCCGGCGACAGGGTCTCTCACGACAAGTTCGGCGAGGGCACCGTGATCGAGATGAACGGCAGCGTAGTCACCGTCATCTTCGACAGCGTGGGCACAAAAAAGCTGGCCGCGGACAAGGCTCCCATGAAGAAGATCTGAAGAGGTTAGGAAAATGACCGATCCCAAGAGCAGGATGGAGGAGCTCTACTCCCTCATCGCCTATCACAACGACAGATACTACAACCAGGACGACCCGGAGATCAGCGACTTCGAGTACGACGCTTTGAGCGTCGAGCTGAGAAAGCTCGAGGCCGAGTACCCAATGCTTGCCCGCAGCGACAGCCCCACCCAAAAGGTCGGGGGCACGGCCAAAAGGGAATTCCGCAAGGTGGAGCACGACGTTCCCATCATCTCCCTGCAGGACGTCTTTTCAAAGGAAGAAGTCATGGCCTTCGCCGAAAGGGTGCTCTCGGAGCAGCCCGGAGCAGTCTTCAGCGTAGAAAAGAAGATCGACGGCCTCACCCTGGTGCTGCGCTACCGTGGCGGCAGGCTCACCGACGCCATCACAAGGGGCGACGGGGCTATCGGCGAGAGCGTATACGAGAACGCCCTGGTCATAGACTCCATCCCCAAAGAAATACCCGAAAAGCTGCCCTACCTTGAGGTCAGGGGCGAGTGTTACATGTCCACAGAGAGCTTTGAAGCCGCCAACAGAAGGCAGATCGAAAGGGGCGAAAAGATATACCAGAACCGCCGCAACAGCGCCGCCGGCACCCTGCGCCAGCTTGACCCCGCCGTGGTTAAGGAGAGAGGCCTCGACATCTTCATCTTTAACCTCGAGGTCTGCGAGGGCAGGAGCTTCAAAGGCCACCTCGAAAGCCTCGAATGGCTTAAAACTCAGGGTTTTTCGGTCATAGAAGAGCCCATAAGGGCGAAGACCGCGGACGAGGTCTGGGCAGCCATAGAGCACATAGGAAACATACGCTACAGCCTCAACTACGGCCTTGACGGGGCCGTGGTCAAGGTGGACGACCTGGCCATGAGAAGGCAGCTGGGCATGACCTCCAAGGTCCCCCGCTGGGCCGTGGCCTACAAGTATCCTCCCGAACAGAAGGAGACCCTGCTCGAAGACATAGTGGTGCAGGTGGGACGCACCGGCCGCATGACCCCTCTCGCAATACTGAGCCCGGTGAGATTGGCCGAGACCACGGTCGCAAGGGCGACCCTCCACAACCAGGACTACATCGACGAAAAGGACATACGCATAGGCGACACCGTGGTGGTCCAAAAAGCCGGGGACATCATCCCCGAGGTCCTGTCGGTGGTGAAAGAGAAGAGGAGAGAGGGCAGCCGCCCCTTCACCATGCCGGCCTTCTGTCCCGTTTGCGGAGCTCCCGCGGTAAAGGACGCCGACGGAGCTCATCTGCGCTGCAGCGGAGACTCCTGCCCCGCCAAAGACAGCAGGTCCCTCGCCTACTTCGTATCAAAGGACGCCATGAACATGGAAGGCTTCGGACCCTCCGCCGTCGAGGCCCTGATCTCAGAGGGCTACATCAGGTCGATCCCCGACATCTACAGGCTCAAAGATCACAGGGAAAGGCTCATAGAAGAGGGCATCATAGGCAAGGAAAAGTCGGTGGGCAATATCCTCAGAGCCATTGAAGATTCAAAGAAGAACGACATCGACCGGCTGATAACCGGCCTCGGCATAAGGAACATAGGAAAGCAGACCGCCAAGGTCATAGCGAAGAGCTTTAAGGACATGGATGAGGTCATGAACGCGGACGCCGAAAGGCTCATGGAGCTTCCCGACTTCGGCCGCATCATGGCTGACGACATGACCGCCTACTTCGCCAATGAAAAGAACAGGGCCATGATAGCGGAGCTTAAGGAGCTCGGCGTAAACACTGCGTCCCTTTCGGCGGCAGGCCCGGCTAAAGGGAAGGATCAGCGCTTCGCGGGCCTCACCTTCGTCTTGACGGGCACTCTCCCCACCATGACCAGGGACGAAGCCTCCGCCATAATCGAAAGCTTCGGCGGCAAGGCCTCGGGCAGCGTGTCGAAAAAGACCAGCTACGTCCTGGCCGGAGACGCCGCGGGCAGCAAGCTCACCAAGGCTCAGCAGCTGGGCGTCCCCATCATAGACGAAGAAGCCTTCAAGGCCATGATAGAAGGCTGAACGGGCTTGACTGGACGTAAAAGTGTATATATAATACAAAAATATCAAGCGCCGCCTTTGGCAGGCTTCGCGGCTTTATCGGGTCCTGCGCAATAGGAGCCTGTGAACCTCGTCAGGTCCGGAAGGAAGCAGCGATAAGCGGGCGACCCTATGTGCCGCAGCCACGCCTGGCATCGTCGCGAGGCGTTCCAAGGGCGGCGTTTTTGTGTGCGGTTTTATTTCTTTCCTTTGTTCAGCAGCACCTGTCCGGCCATTTTGCCCAGGCACTTGCCGTGTTCAAGGTCGACGACGCCGTTGACCAGCACGTATTCCAGACCTTCGTTGGGAAGGTAGGGATGCACGTAGTCCGAGTTGGCGCGGATCTTCTCGTAGTCGAAGACGCAGACGTCGGCCGCGTAGCCTTCCTTAAGGAAGCCTCTCTTCTCAAAGCCCATGGCGAGGGCGGGGCCTCCGGTCATGGTGCGTATGGTCTCCTCGGGGGTCCTTAAGTTATTGTCCCTTATAAGCTCGATCCTTCTGATCATGGTCGAGATCCCTCTGGGATGGCAGCCGCCCTGCTTGTTGATGTCGTGATGCTCGTAGATGTTGCCCCAGTCGGTGCCGGCGAAGACCAGGGGGTCTGCGGCATAGACCAGTATGTCCTCTTCGTTCTGGCACTTGTATATGCCCTGGACGGTGACTCCGTTGGTTATCAGCAGCTCGCACATGGCGTCTATGGGCCTTACGCCCATCTCTTCGGCGATCTGGGCCAGGTTCTTGCCCACGTACTGGGGAGTCTTTGCCGCGTCGGAGATGGTCGAGCCCTCGTAGCCGGCGTCGTAGATTATGCTCTCGAATTCGTCGGATTCGTTGAAGATGGACCATTCGATCTCGTCCCTGAATTTGGGATCCTTCAGGTGCTCGAGGGTCTTTACGGCGCCTTCGGTGAGGAATTTGGGCGGTATCTGGGAGATCAGGGGGGCGGACCCTGAATCGTAGGGATACTGGTCGGCAAAGATGTTCATGCCGCTGTCCCTTGCCTCGTGTATCATTTTAAGGACCTGGCGCGATTTGCCCAGATTGCTCTTTCCCATGACCTTGATGTGGGAGATAAGGACGGGCGCCCCGCTCTTTTTGCCCACCTCTATGGCCTCGGCTATGGCGTTGATGAGGTTGTTGCCCTCGCCCCTGATGTGGGAGGCATAGACTCCGCCGTATTCGGCGGCGACAGCGGCCAGCTCCGCTATCTCGTCCACGTCGCCGTACACCGAGGGGGCGTATACCAGGCCGGTGGAGAAGCCGTAGTAACCGGCTTCCATCGCGATCCTGACGCTGTTCTTCATGTCCTCCATCTGCTCTTTCGTGGGTTTTTCGGGGGACATGCCCATGGCGTGGGCCCTGACCGAGCAGTGGCCTATGAGGAAGGCGATGTTGACGCCGAATTCGGTCTTTTTGGCCTCTTCGATGTAGGTGGCGCCGTTCTCGCATATCTTCAGTATCTCGGCCCTTCTCTCGTCGGAGACCGGCCTCTTTATGGGGTTCTTGGGGGTGTCGAAGGGGAAGGGGGCTGGGGTGACTCCGCAGTTGCCGGTCAGCACGGTGGTGATGCCCTGCTCTATGCAGTTGTAGCTGTCGCTGTGGTAAAAGACCAGGTCGTCGGCGTGGGAGTGGGTGTCTATGAAGCCTGGGGTAACGAAAAGGCCTTTCGCGTCTATCACTCTTTCGGCTTCTTCGTCTATGGAGGGGGCTACTTTGGCGATGAGTCCGTCCTTTATTCCGACGTCGCCTTTAAAGCGGGGAGCGCCGCTTCCGTCGAGAACGGTCCCGCCTTTGATCAAAATATCGAGCATAGCTGTCAGTACCTCCTGAACGTCTTTAGAGTGCCGGGACGGCCTTTTCAAGGCTGTCTCCCGGCGTACGCAATATATTAATATAATACCATTCCGAGTATTTGTATTCAATAATACATCTGTTCATAAAACGAATTTATATTATAGGCGGGACGCTGTCCCTCAGAATTGCTTTAGTGTATTGACGTAATATAATTGTGATATTATAATCAATCTATAATACCGCAAGCGAAAATGAGTATAGTTTTTCATATGAACATTTCGGACTATATTTGTTAAAGCTGATGCGTCACCTGAGAGAAAGGAGAACTCTTATATGAAAAAGGCAATTGCACTGATACTCTGCCTTATGCTCATCGCCTCATGCGTTGCATGCGGAGCTAAGACCGAGACCCCGGCGCAGACTACCCAGCCTGCGCAGACCACCCAGCCCGCTCAGACAACACAGCCGGCCGAAGCTCCGGCGACCCAGCCCAAGGGCGATGAGAAAGTAGAAGCTCAGTCGTCCGGGGGAAGCGACAGAACAGACCTGAACATCAGCTGGAACCAGATCATGATGTCATCCGACCCCCAGAGATCTTCCGGTCTCCAGGACATGATGACCCATAAGCAGTACGCCGAAGGTCTGGTATCCTTTGATATCCTCCACGGTGAAGTCGAGCCCCAGCTGGCCACCGACTGGACCTTCAGCGAAGACGGCACGAAAGTCGACTTTAACCTGAGAGATGACGTCTATTTCCACAACGGAGACAAGATGACCGCCGACGACGTCGTATGGTCCATGGAAAGGTGCATGGATCCCATCTGCGCTCACTATACCTACACCGCCGGTATCGTAAGCGTTGAGAAGACCGGCGATTATTCCGTCAGATTCAATCTCGACGCTCCCAACGCCGCCTTCCTGATCAACATCACCAGACTTGCCGTGCTCAACAAGAAGGTCGTCGAAGAGCAGGGCGACGAGTTCGGAACCAAGGAACACCTCGCCTGCACCGGCCCCTACTATCTTGAGTCCGTAGACCTGGACGAGAAGATCGTCCTCAAGGCCTTCGACAAGTACTATCTGGGCGAGCCCTCCATCAAGACCATCAACTACTACATGATCACCAGCACCGCCGCCGGCGTCATGGCCTTTGAGGCAGGCGACCTCGACTGGTACAACTGCGACGTTACCGAATACCTGAGGCTCAAGGAGACCGGAAAGTACTCCACCGAGGCTCTTCCCGCCAACCACATCACCTTCCTTACCATCAATGCCGGCTATCCCGGAACCGCGGAACCCCTCAAGGACCTGAGAGTACGCCAGGCCATAGCCTACTCCATCGACAGAGAAGAGATGAACTACGCTGCCTTCGACGGACTGGGCGGAGAAGCCTACTACTTCTTCAACCCCGCCTCCAACATCGGTTCCCCCGAGTCCGAAGTCGTGTTCAAGTATGAGCCCGATAAGGCCAAGGCCCTCCTCGCCGAAGCCGGATATCCCAACGGCGTGGACGTAGGCAAGCTGCAGAGCTTCACCGGATCCCACTTCGAGATCTGCGCCACCGTTACCCAGGCCCAGCTCGACGCTCAGGGCATCCACAGCGAGCTCGAGTGGCAGGAGCAGTCCGCTACCCTCACCAACTTCAAGACCTTCAACTACAACATGGGCGTCACCGGTCAGAACTGCACCGGCGACTTCTTCGGAACCAGAAACCGTTATCACTCCAAAGGCGTTCCCTACGTCGACTTCAACCTGGCCGGCTATGACTGGGCCAAGCTTGACGACATGATCGACAAAGCCGTCACCATCACCGATCCCGAAAAGCGCCTCGAAGCCGACGCCGAGATCAACGATTTCGTCGCGGGTGCCTGCGTATACATTCCTCTTCTGAACAAGACCGTTCCCTATGTCTGGAACGCAGACCTCAACGTAGTCAACCGTACCGACCAGTACAGAGTATTCGAGTGGAGCTGGAAATAAAGCTCACAGATCACCATCCGTTTAAACAAATGTCAGACAGAGGCGGGGTATCCCGCCTCTGTATTAGGAGGTTTCCAAAGTGATCAGATACGTTTTGAACAGATTGCTGTGGATGATCCCTATCATACTCGGAGTATCGCTCCTCGTGTTTTTCCTGATCTCCCTCTGCCCGGGAGATCCGGCCACCATCATACTGGGAAACATGGCGGACGCGGAATCGGTAAGGGCTCTCAACGAGAAGCTCGGCTTCTACGATCCCTTCTGGGTCAGATACTTCAGGTATATGGCGGGCGTCTTTAAACTTGATTTCGGACAATCCTACTGTTCAAAGCTTCCTGTACTGGGAGAGCTTAAGGTCAAGATACCCATTTCCATCACCGTTGCTTTCCTGGGCATAATCGGAGCCCTGGCAGTCGGCATACCCCTGGGGGTGCTGTCGGCGGTCAAACAGTATTCTCTGTTGGATATTATACCAACGTCCATAGCCATGGCCCTGGCGGCGGCCCCGTCGTTCTGGGTCGGCATGATGCTCATGTTCGAACTGGCTTTGAAACACAACCTGCTGCCGTCCTTCGGCACCGACAAGCCCATGTGGTACGTGCTCCCGACCCTGACCCTTATGGCGGTCCACGGATCCACCATGCTGCGTTTCACAAGATCCAGCATGCTCGAGACCATAAGGCAGGACTACATCAGGACAGCCAGAGCAAAGGGCGCCACCGAGTCGGTCGTCGTCTGGAGGCATGAGCTCAAGAACGCGCTTCTTCCGGTCATCACCGCCGCGGGCAACACCTTCGGCGTGCTGCTGGGCGGAGCCATAGTCTGCGAGACCCTTTACAGCATAGGAGGTCTCGGGACCTACGTGGTCAACGGCATCAAGATGAACGATATGCCCGTGGTAATGGGCGGGACCATCACCCTGGCCACCATGTTTGCCATGGTAAATCTCATCGTAGACCTGCTGTATGCTTTCTTTGACCCCAGAGTCAAGGCGAGATACCAGAGGAGAAGGGGGTAGAGCATGAGCACAGCAACTGCCGCGAAGCCCCGCAAAAAGGGCCAGTTCAAGGAGGTCGTGCGCCGGTATAAGAAGAGCAGACTGGCCATGGCCGGCCTCATCATCTTCACCTTCATACTCATCATGGCGATCGCTGCTCCTGCTTTCGGCTCATATCAGGAGAGCATCACCCAGCACATCAAGGAAAAGCTCACCCATCCCAACAGCGAGCACTGGTTCGGCACCGACGCCTACGGAAGAGACATATTCCTGCGCTGCCTCTACGGAGCAAGGATATCCCTCATCATAGGCATCACTTCGTCCATGCTGGCGATGCTGGCGGGCTCCCTCATAGGCCTCACCGCGGGCTACTACGGCGGCACCTATGATACCGTCATCATGCGTTTCTGCGACGTCATGTCGGCCATACCCACCATACTGCTGGCCATATGCGTCGTGGCGGCCCTGGGGTCCAGCACCATCAACCTGGTCCTGGCCCTGGCCATATCGAGGGTCGCGGCCTTCTCCAGAATAGTGCGATCGTCGACCCTGGGACAGGCGGGCATGGAATACGTCGAGGCCGCCAAGGCCGGCGGGACCAGCGCCCTGCGCATAATGGTCCGCCACATCTATCCCAACATACTCGGCCCGACCATAGTCCAGTTCACCACCAATATCGCGGGAATGATACTGCAGACCGCTTCTCTCAGCTATCTGGGACTGGGCGTCGCCGCCCCCACCCCCGAGTGGGGCGCCATAATCGGCGGCGGCCAGGGCTACCTGAGGGCTCACCCCTACATGGTCGTCCTGCCGGGCATCTGCATCATCCTGGCTTCTCTTTCGATCAACCTCATAGGCGACGGTCTGAGAGACGCCCTGGATCCCCGTCTTAAGAGTTAGGGGGAGGCTGACATGGAAGAATTACTGCGCGTAAATGATCTCTGGGTCCAGTACAAGACGGACCTCGAAACTGTAAACGCCGTAAACGGCATATCCTTCAGCCTCAACAAGGGAGAGACCATAGGCATAGTGGGAGAGACCGGGGCCGGCAAGACCACCACGGCCCTCGCCATACTGCGCCTGCTCCCCGAAAGGACAGGAAAGATCACCGGGGGCGAGATACTCATCGACGGAGTGGATATCCTCAAGCTTTCTCCCAAGGACGTAAGAGGCATCAGAGGCCGCAAGATATCGATGATATTCCAGGACCCCATGACCGCCTTAAACCCGGTCATGACCGTGGGAGACCAGATCAAGGAGGCCCTGCAGTTCCACAGCGAGGACAACGCATCCGGCTCCGATTACTCCAAGAGGGTGGACAGCGTTCTGGAGATGGTAGGAATCCCCGCTTCGAGAAAGAACGATTATCCCCACCAGTTCTCGGGAGGCATGAGGCAGCGCGTCGTCATCGCCATAGCCCTGGTCTGCGAGCCGGAGCTGCTGATCGCCGACGAGCCCACCACCGCCCTTGACGTGACCATTCAGGCCCAGGTCCTAAGGCTCATGAAGGACCTTAAGAACAGGCTCGGCACCGCCATGATCATGATCACCCACGATCTGGGCATAGTCGCCCAGGTCTGCGACAAGGTCGCGGTCATGTACGCCGGCGAACTCATAGAGAAGGGTACCCTCGAGGACATATTCACCGGCGAAGACCACCATCCCTACACCAAGGGCCTCTTCGGCGCCATCCCCAACATCAAGACCAACACCGACAGGCTGGTGCCCATCGAGGGCCTCATGCCCGATCCCACCGATCTTCCCAAGGGCTGCAATTTCGCTCCCCGCTGCAAATACTGCACCGACAAGTGCCTCGAAGGCCAGCCCTTCATCTACGAGAACGGCACCCACATCATCGCGTGCAATCTTTTCGAGGACAGGAGGTGAGCGCAATGGCAGAAAAGAAGATTCTGGTCGAGACCAAAGATCTGAAGAAGTACTTCCACGTGGCTGCCGGAGAGCTCCACGCGGTTGATGACATCAACCTGACCATCAATTCCGGCGAGACCCTCGGCGTCGTCGGAGAGTCCGGCTGCGGCAAGAGCACCCTCGGAAGGACCATCCTGAGGCTCATAGAGCCCACCGCCGGACAGATCATATTCGACGGCAAGGACATCACCAAAGTGGGCAAGAGGGAGATGAAGGAGCTGCGCAAAGACATGCAGATCATCTTCCAGGACCCCTATTCGAGCCTGAACACGAGAATGACCGTGGAGCAGATAATCTCCGAGTTCATGATCGTGAACAAGTCGTACAACGGCAACCGGGCCGACATATACAACAGGACCCTTGAGCTCATGGACATAGTGGGACTCGCAAGGCGCCTTGAGAACGCCTATCCCCACGAGCTGGACGGAGGCAGAAGGCAGCGCATAGGCGTAGCGAGAGCCCTGTCCTTAAATCCCAAGTTCATAGTCTGCGACGAGCCAGTCTCCGCCCTTGACGTGTCGATCCAGGCCCAGATACTCAACCTGCTGATGGACCTTCAGGACGAGTTCAAGCTCACCTACATGTTCATAACCCACAACCTCTCGGTGGTAAAGCACATATCCACCAACATCGCGGTGCTCTACCTGGGCAAGTGCGTGGAATACGCTCCCTTCCAGGAGCTCTTCGACAACCCCAAGCACCCCTACACCAAGGCCCTGCTGTCCGCCATCCCCGTGCCCGACATCTCCATGAGGAACGCGGAGATCCAGACCATCAAGGGCGAGGTCACCAGCCCCATCAACCCGGCTCCCGGCTGCCGCTTCAAGACCCGCTGCGACTACTACACCGAGGCCTGCGACAAGACCGACATGGTGCTGCAGCCCGTCTCCGAAGGACATTACTGCGCCTGCTGCCGCATGAATGAGATCTAGGAAAGGAGCATTCAATGAGCGAATTCAAAATCACCGTGATAGGCGACATCATGGCCGAGCCCCCCGTGGTGGCGGGAGCAAAGACCGCCGACGGTTATGATTTCACCAACGCCTTCGGCTGCTTAAAGCCCATGCTCGACGAGGCCGACTACGCCATCGGAAATCTCGAGACACCCCTTGCCGGAGAAGAGGCCGGCTACACCAGCCGCCTGGTTTCCTTCAACGCCCCGGTCCAGATCGCAAAGGACCTCAAGGCCTGCGGCATAGACATGGTCTCCACAGCCAACAACCACGCTCTCGACAGAGGCTACGAGGGGCTGGTAAAGACCATAGAGGCTCTGGACGAGCTGGGCATAGGCCACACCGGCACCTACGCCGACGGCGAGAAGAACAGGATCTTTTACTTCACCCTGGGAGACACCAGGTTCGCCGTGATCGCCTACACCCACAGCACCAACTACGGCATCAACCACCAGGATCCGACGGTGGAAGGCCATGAGGGCTTCTGCAACTACCTGATGCCCTTAAGGTACAAGTCCACCAGAAGGCCCGAGCCGAAGATCTTCCTTGAGACAAAGAAGATGTTCGAGGACGTCCTGGAAAGGCCCCTGATCTGGGAGGAGTCTGTGAGGCTGCGCACCGCTTTGGGCATCACCAATGCCTATTCGGACGACATATTCGACGAGAGCATCGCCGCCGGGTGCTTTGAGAACGTAAAAAAAGACTACGCCGAAGCCAGAAAGAACGCCGACATAGTCTTCTTCTATCCCCACAGCGGCGGACAGTTCAATCCCCAGCCCGGACGCTTCTCCGCGGCCCTCATGAGAAGGGCCATGGACCTGGGATTTGACGCTGTGTTCTGCGCCCACTCCCACACCACCCAGAAGGCCGAGGTCTTCGACGGCAAGCCCTACTTCTACTCCATGGGCAACGTCACCATGTCCCCCAACACCATCTGGTCGGTGCCCGAGTCCATGCCCGAGTACGGCCTGGCCGCCCACGTCTACATCAAGGACAAGAAGGTCGAAAAGACCACATTCTCCATCATCAAGATGGTCGAGGATGAGGATCATCCCATGAGGTCCATCCCCGTGGACGTGCTCTACGGCATGCTCGATGACGAAGAGAGCAAGGCGAAGCTTATCGCCGACGTGGCCGCCATCTACAACCGCGTCGCCGGCAGGACCCTGCTCACCAATGTGATACAGAAGGAGTACCTGCTGGGATAGGCTTAAGATCCGATACCGCCAAAGAGCCCTCCGCTTAAAACGGAGGGCTTTTCATGTTTTGGGGCGCGAAGCCCGGCGCATATCCCGCCCTCGTTGAACAGTTTTCCCCGCAGTGGTATAATCAAAGGGTATTATCAGGTCATAAAACTCTTTCTTTACAATTCTTTTGCTTTCGCGAACGAAAGGAGTACCTATGGCAAAGCTTGAGTCCTATTTAAGCGTCGGAAACTGCAAGGAGATCTGCTGGCTCAATCGCAGCGAGCTTCTCTACGTTAAGACCGATCCGACGGGCAAGAACATAATCAAAAAGAACATCGATACCGGGGCTGAGGAAGTCCTCTTCACAACCCAGGAGCAGATAGGCCATCTCTTCGCCAGGGGAGAGACCGTGATCTTCACCTCCGACGTGGGAGGGAACGAGAACGAGCAGATCTTCCTGCTCGAAGGGAAGACCACCAAGGCCCTTACCGATTCTCCCAAGGTGAGGCACTACGCGGGAGGCTTCAAGGGCAGCGAAAACACCTTCTTCTTCTCCGCCAACGCCAGAGACCCCCTCTGCTTCGACCTGATGTGCCTCAACATCGACACCCTCGAAGAGAAGACCCTGCTGGAAAACCGCGACAATTACAACACTCCCTGTTCCGTCTCCCCCGACGGCAGATATCTTCTGTACAACAAGCTGCTGGGCGCCAACAACAACGCCCTGTGGATGTTTGACACGAAGACCGGCGCAGCCGCAAGAAGGCCCGATACCGATGCCGTCATGGCGGGAAAGAGCCCGGCCTGGCTTCCCGATTCCTCGGGCTTCTACTACATCAGCGACGAGGACAGCGATTTCTTCTACCTTGCTTTCTGCGATCTTAAGACCGGAAAGGGAGAAAAGGTCAAAGAATTCGGCCGGGACGTCGAAGGCCTTTCCATCTCTTACGACGGCAGATACCTTGCAGTGGTCATAAATGAGGACGGTTATTCGGTGCTCAGGGTCTGCGACAGGAACGCCCATTCCTTCGTCTCCCTTCCCATGCCTCCCGCGGGAGTCTACTCGACCCCAGTATGGTCAAAGGAAGGCCACAGCATGGCCCTGACCGTCATGAGCGGCACCCTCACCAAGGACGTTTGGGTGATAGACGTCGACGCGTACAGCGTGAAGAGGATCAGCGACTGTTTCCCGCCCGAGCTGAGCTCTTCCGACTTCAGCGAGCCCCTCAAGGGTTCGTTCAAGTCCTTCGACGGCCTCACTGTTCCCTATTTCCTCTACGTGCCAAAGGGGAAAGAACCCAAAGACCTTCCCGTGATGATCTCCATCCACGGAGGGCCCGAGGGCCAGAGCCGCCCCGGCATCAACGGCAAGGAAGTGCAGCAGTACTACGTATCGCAGGGCATAGCCATCGTCGAGCCCAACGTGAGAGGATCCCTGGGCTACGGCAAGACCTACTGCCACCTGGACGACGTCGAGAAGAGGCTCGACAGCGTAAAGGACATCAAGGCCCTGGTCGACCATCTGATCGAAGAGGGCATAGCCGACAAGGACCGCATAGGCGTCATGGGCGGAAGCTACGGCGGCTTCATGACCCTCAACTGCGCCGCCAGATACCCCGAGCTCTGGTGCTGCTGCGTCGCCACCGTGGGCATGTTCAACCTGGTCACCTTCCTTGAGAACACCTCGCCTTACCGCAGGCGCCACAGGGAGCAGGAGTACGGAAGCCTCGAAAAGCACCGCGACATACTCTACAACGTGTCGCCCGTCGCCAAGGTGGACGACATCGTCGGGCCCCTCCTCATCATCCACGGCAAGAACGACCCGAGAGTGCCCGTCACCGAGACCTACCAGGCCATGGAGTACCTGCAGAAGAAGGGCGTGGACGTCAGCATGATGATATACGACGACGAGGGCCACGGCCTCACCAAGTTTAAGAACAGGCTGGACTGCTACCCCAGGGTGCTGGAATTCGTCAAGAAACACATGGGTATCTAGCGAGGCAGTACGGCAAAACACCGCAAAAGCGCATAAAAACGCGGCCGGATTTTTCAATCCGGCCGCGTTTTATGCTTCCTGTTATTGATTAAACGTTTCTACTCCGCATCCAGTGTGCAGAATCGCTGGATCATTGTCGCGGCTTCGGCGCGGGAGGCTCCGCCCTTGGGCACCAGTTTGCCGCCCTTGCCCTGGATCACGCCGTTCATGACCATCCAGTGCATGGCTTCGTCGGCCCAGTCGGAGACCTCGGCGGCGTCGGGATAGTCGAGCGGGAACATCCAGGCTCCGGTGAAGCCCTTGCCCTTGCTCTGCGCGTAGCGGTAGAGTATGGTCGCAAGCTGCTCGCGGGTGATGTCGTCCTTCGGCCCGAACCTGCCGTTGCCGTAGCCTTCCACTATCTTGTTCTCGGCGGCCCAGATCACCGCGTCGGTGTACCAGGTGCCGGCCGGGACGTCGTCAAAGGGGTTCTCGCCCGTGATTTCGGGCTCCTTCTCCATGCGGTAGAGTATGGTGACTATCATGGCGCGGCTGGTGGTGCCGTTGGGGTTAAACCTGCCGTTTCCGACGCCTTCCATGATGCCGTTCTCAACGCAGTACCCTATGCCCTCGTTGTACCATGCTTCGGGGTCAAGGTCGGTGAAATCGCTGAGAGGATCGGCTTTCGGCTTCTGATCGGCAGGGGGCACGTTGTTTTCAACCGGTGAAGACGTATCGTCGTCGTCGGAGGTGTCGCGCTCGACCTTCAGAGTGTAGCTGGCGGTCGCGGAGGCGTAGGTATCGTCCTCGGCGGCGGTAGCGGTGATGGTCGCGGTTCCGGCCTTCAGGATGTGGACCTTGCCGGTCGTTTCATCGACGCTCGCGACTTTGCTTCCCTCTGTGACCTCGTAGGTGACCGCGGTCATGGCGCCCTTTGCTTCGTTGGTGAAGTCCTTGTCGCCGACGGTCTTGATCACGGTCTGTTTATCGAAGCTTATCTCCTGGGGCTCCTTTTCGGGAAGTTCTTCCGTTATCTGCGCGTAAAGGGTAATGTCTTCGTTCAGGGTGAGGACGGCGCCGGGATCGCAGACCGTCTCCCCATCCTCGGTTGCCCAGCCGGTCAGAGCGCAGTACTCGGAAGAGAACTTCAGATCGTCTGCGGTGGGCAGGGTGAGGCTCATTCCGCTGTAGCCGACGGGCATGCAGGGTTCGCCGTCCGCCCATTCGGCCTTTTCGCCGGGCACAAGGGAAATGCTGATCGGGGTCGCCGGGAAGACGTCGTAAACTGTCTTGGTCAGATCGCTGATGTCAGCGGCGTAATAGTTCTTTTCTTCCTCATCGGCAAGCATGATATACTGCTGATCATAGGGCTGGATGTAATTGATGTAGCCTGAAGAATTGGAGGCCGCGCTTCTGAAGGGCTCGATGGTGTGGAGTATAAGCACGTTTTCGTTTTCATCGACTGTATTCAGGTCTGTGATGCGGTTCGCGTTGATCTTTCCCGCAACATCAAGCAGGCTCATGTCGCCCTTTGAGTTGAGCAGCAGCTCTCCGAATTCCACGTTGCCTCCGACGGTCAGCTTTCCGCTTAAGACGGCGAGACCATTGGAGCCATAAATGCTGAGCTGCGGAGTTCCGGTCGATATGAAGTCTTTGCCTACGGTGAGGATGCCGGAGTCAAGGCCTTCGACTGTCAAGGCGGTAGTCATGCTGCCGCCGACGTTTATCGAACCGCCATGGGTATGGAAGGTTCTGCAGCTGAGGTCTCCTCCGGCGGATATGCTGTCATTCTGCCAGGTATAAGCAAAATTGCTGAGAGCGATGTCGCCTGTTGCGGTGACGGATGCGGTGTTTCCGTAGCAGTGGATGCTGGTTGAACTGATGGAGGCTGCCTTTAGAGAGGCTCCCTTGCCAAGGGCATACACGCCCTCTTTGCCCGCAGAAAGCTTGCCGGTAACGCTTATCTCGCTTCCGTTAAGCGCGCCTACATGGCCGTCGCAGGTGAGATCTCCTCCGCAGCTGATGCTGCATCCTGCGTGTGTCACCGCATAGTAGCTGCCGCCCCCGCCGACGGTCATATTGCCCGTTACCGTTAAACTGGAATCTTCAACCAAATCAACGTTGCAATTGGCAGTCAGGTCCCCGCCGACCTTAAGCTGGCTTCCTATCTGAACGTTTAATAAAGGATAACTACTACCTCCGACGGAACAGTCGCCCGCGATATCAACCGTAGCATTTTTCTGGATACTGAAAGAGCCGTCGGTCTTAAGGGATTCTGCGGTCAGGGTTTTCGTTCCTGAACCTTGCATGCTCAAATTGCTGCATGAGAGGGCTCCCTTTGCCGTCACGGACGCGTTGTCGTATATATCCAAAGAACCCGTCAGGGTGACGGCGCCGTTAACGGTCAGCGATGTTGTCTGCGAACTCGTTCCGGAGATCAAGAGGCTGCCGCCGTTCATGCTGCCACCCACCGTGACGGGCGCCGTAACTTGCCTGAAGTTTATATCTCCGCCTTTGAGCGAGCCTCCGACCGTGAGGCTGCTTTCGCCTGTGTAGATGAGTCCGGAGCATTCGAAGCTGCCCCGGGTATTGACGGAGGAACCGCTGACGGCTTGTAAATAATTGGCTGAGACGGAACCGGTCACATCAAGCACAGATACGTTGCTTATACCGATACCTCCGGTATCGCTGATCTTTCCGCCCACGGTCATTTTACTTCCGCTCGCGATTGCTATACCAAAGTATCCATTTTTGAAGTCCGATACATCGCCGTCCGCTTTAAGCTCGCCTCCGCCGGAGATATTGATGCTGCCGGGGCCGCTGAGATCACCCTTTACGTGAAGCTTTCCCGACTGATAATCCGGGTTATAGGTCGCCGGGTCGATCTGACCTTCACGGACGTATCTGGAAGGCTCGTAAAGTATAAGCTGACCTACCGAGGCGTTCCCATTGACGGTCACTTCCGCCTTGTCGCCTATAGAGACCGGAACGCCCGACGCGTTGATGGCGTCGACCGTAAGCTTGCCCATCTTGACGTCAAAACCTCCTCCGGCAGCGGTGATGGTATGGCCTTTGCCTAATGTCAGGCCATCCACATACAGGTCGGCTGTGATGTTGCCGCAGATGTAGATGTTCTTGTCCAGAGTGCCCTTAAGAGGCGCCCCCGGATAGATGGGAGTGAGAACGTCCAGGTCCACATTCGCGGTGGGGTCGTCCGCAGATCCAATGTTTCCGACCGTAAAGCCTGAGCATATTATCTTGACAGGCTCCTCTTCGGTCCCGATGTTGAATTGGGCGGCCCGGATGAACACGGTATCGCCCGTGTCGCTGAGGGACGCCGTGCCTACCGTTGCGTATTCAGGCGCAGCGTAGGCTGCCAGGTCGGACCAGGGGATCAGTTTGGCCGAGCAGGCCAGGACGAACACCATTACGATGGCGCCCAGGATCGCGATCCGACGCTTCCAAAGATGTTTCATTTTTTTGCCTCCTGATGATCAGATTTAGTTATATCATCGACATTTCCGACGCGCTCCAGCTTGTTCCAGCCTACTTTGCCGCCGATAAATGCTGCGACCAGAGATTTGAATATGATATAGGTGCACAGCACCCCGTAGATGAGGCGCTGGGGTATTATAGTCAGAATGTCGGCTATCGAGGGCCGCTCGCGGGTGTACAGTACCGCCAGCAGATACAGTATCAGTTCCAGGATCAGGGCCAGGCAGTAGGATATCCACAGCAGCATCAGCTCGCTGCGCATGGGGTCAGCCAGGTTGGTCAGCAGGCCGAAAGCGCTGACGCAGGGGATCAGGGTCTGGAAGAACAGAAGGTCGGGCAGCAGCAGAAAGCCCAGTCCCGGCGCTTTGAAGCTGAACAGGCAGCCCATGTACTTGAAGGCGCACTGCAGGGTGCCGTAGGTCCAGCGGAAGCGCTGGCGCATGAAAGCTTTGAGGGTAGCGGGAGCTTCGGTACGGGAGTAGGCCATGGGCTCAAAGCATACCCGCTTTCCGGCCTTCAGCAGCGCCATGGTAAGGTCTCTGTCTTCGCCCAGGGTCTGGGTCGAAAAACCTCCCGCCTCCAGGACGTCGGTCTTTCTCCACATGCCCAGGGCTCCGGGGACCACCGCCATGCAGCGCAGACGGCTCATGCCGTTCTTGAGAAGGTTGAAATCGCGAATGTACTCCACCCTCTGGCAGCGGGTGATCAGGTTGGTCACGTTGCCCACTCTGGTGTTTCCCGATACGGCGGCCACACGGCTGTCTTCGAAGTGGCGGGCCATGAGCTTCACCGCGTCGGGCGCCACCAGGGTGTCGGCGTCCAGAAGGAGCAGCAGCTCGCAGTCGGCGGCTGCGATGCCGCGGTTTAAGGCTGCGGCTTTGCCGCTGTTCTGCTGGCGCAGCAGGGCGACCCTCCCGTCGCCTCCGAAAGCCTTTTCAATGACCTCCGCCGTTTTGTCGGCGGAGCCGTCGTCTACCACGTATACTTTTATATGCCTGTAATCTGAAGCCAGAACGCTTCTTACGGTCTTTTCTATCACCCGCTCTTCGTTGTAGGCGGGGATCACCGCGGCGACTTTGAACCTCGGCTCGTTCCCACGCAGGGGGCGGGAGCGGCGGGCGAAGATCACGTAGGCTGAAAGCTTGATATAGTACAGCGCCAGCGAGGCAAGCATCACCCGGTTGAGCACCCGCACGAAGGCTCTGCGGAAGGGCAGAACGGTGTGGGCGTCGAAGTTGAACAGGTCGACGGGATAGAACAGCAGAAAATACAGCCTGGCCAGGACGAGGGCGAGCAGTACCGCCGCCAGGGTGAACAGCCGGCGGTGGGTGGGATCGTAGAAGATGGTGCTTTGGGTCGAACGCTTCTTGCCCGTCGTCAGGCCTCCTGCCTTTATTTCCGCTGAGGTTTTCTTTTTAAAAAGCGGCGCAAAACGCGTCACATTTATTTAGTTTCATAATACTACGTAAAGGGGAGGATTTCTATATACTTGCGACGTATATTTTCCGCGCTGTAAACAAATGCATGCGGGGCCTGACTTCGTTGAACAGTTTTGGGGGGAGTGATATAATTAAAATATATAACAAGGCATTAAACTCTTACCAGTGTGTATTTTTGGCTTTCACGAGCGAAAGGAGCGCAAATGGCCGATCTTAAGTCCTATTTAAGCGTCGGAAGCTGCAAGGAGATCTGCTGGCTGAGCGGCGGCGAGCTGCTCTATGTTCAGATCGGTCCGGCGGGCAAGAGCATAATCAAAAAGAACATCGGGACCGGGGCCGAGGAGGTCATGTTCACCACCCAGGAGCAGATAGGAAGGCTCATGGTCAGAGGCGGTACGGTGATATTTTCCGCCGACATGGGAGGAAACGAGAACCAGCAGATATACCTGCTCGAAGGAAATACCGCGAAGGCTCTGACCTGCTCCCCCAAGGTAAGGCACTACGCGGGAGGCTTCATGGGCTGCGGGAATGATTTTTTCATCTCCGCCAACGCGAGAGACCCCCGCTGCTTCGACCTGATGAGCCTCAACACAGAGACCCTCGAGAAGAAGATCCTGCTTGAGAACCGCGACAATTTCAACAATCCCGCCGCGATCTCCCCCGACGGCAGATACCTGCTCTACAACAAATCGATGGGCATCAACAACAATGCCCTTTGGATGTACGACACAAAGACCGGCGACGCTGTAAGAAGGCCCGACACGAAGGCTGTCATCTCGGCCAAGAGCCCGGCCTGGCTCCCCGATTCCTCGGGCTTCTACTACATCAGCGACGAGGACAGCGATTTCTTCTACCTGGCTTTCTGCGATCTTAAGACCGGAAAAGGCGAAAAGGTCAGGGAATTCGGCTGGGACGTCGAGGGCCTTTCCATCTCCCCAGACGGCAGATACCTTGCCGTAGTCGTAAACGAGGACGGCTATTCGGCGCTCAGAGTCTGCGACAGGACGGCTCATTCCTTCGTTCCGCTCCCCACGCCGCCCGCCGGGATCTATTCGGCTCCCGTATGGTCGAATGAAGGCCACAGGATGGCCCTGACCGTCATGAGCGGCACTCTGACCCAGGACGTGTGGGTAATAGACGCCGACGCGTACAGCGTGAAGAGGATAAACGACTGCTTCCCGCCCGAGCTGAG
>JAFRWQ010000238.1 GCA_017437925.1 Bacillota bacterium | reverse complement strand
TGCGAGCTCTTGAGCGTGGGCGCCAACTACCTGAGGGAGCACATCCCCGACAAGGCCCGCATCCACTATTCATATAAAGAAGCCGGCGAAGCCCCCAACATCATCCCCGACAAGGCTTCGGTCTGGTACTACGTGAGGTCTCTCTCAAGAGAATCCATCGACGACATCTACGGAAGGCTGGTCGAGGTCGCCAAGGGGGCCGCGAGCATGACCGGCACCGAGCTCACCGTCGAGTTCCTGGGAGGCTGCTACAACACCTACTCCAACGCCGTCATCGCCGACGCCTTCTACGACGTCATGGTCAACGACCTGCCCCCCATCGAGTACACCGAAGAGGAGAAGGCCATGGCCCTGGCCCTTGCCAAGACCTCTCCCCAGTACAGGGGCGAAGATCCCCTGCCCACCGGCGTAAGGCCCAACACCTGGTACGTAAGCTCCGGCTCCTTCGACCTGGGCGACGTGCAGCACATAGTGCCCTGCGGCCTGGTCTCCACCGTCACCTGGCCCGGCGTCACCGGCAACCACAACTGGCAGGCGACCTGCTGCACCGGCAACGGCATAGGCCTCAAGGGCATGCTGCAGGGCGGCAAGGTGATGGCCCTCACCGCGGCCCGCTTCTTCAGAGACCCCGAGCTGCTCAAGGCCGCCAAAGAGGACTTCGACAAGATGATGAAGACCGAGGGCGGCGTCTACAAATGCCCGATCCCCGATGACGTGCCCGTGCCCCAGCCCGAGATCCCGGCGGCAGCTCCGAAGACCTTCCTCGATCTCGCGAAGGAGCGCTGCTCGGTGAGAAAGTTTAAGCCCGTCCCGGTCGAAAAGGAGAAGCTTGACAAGATCCTCGAAGCCGGACGCGTCGCTCCCACCGCCTGCAATTACCAGCCCCAGAGGGTGCTGGTGATCCAGAGCCCCGAAGCTCTTGAGAAGCTCAAGAAGTGCACCGGCTGCCACTTCAACGCTCCTCTGGCCCTGCTCACCTGCGTCAGCATGGACGAGTGCTGGCAGCGCAATTTCGACGGCCAGACCAGCGAGTTCGTGGACGGTTCCATAGTGACCGCCCACATGATGCTCGAGGCCGCCGAACTCGGCATAGGAAGCTGCTGGGTCATGTGGTTCGATCCCGAGGCCGTAAGGCGCGAGTTCAAGCTCAGCGACGACCTGGTGCCGATCAGCCTCCTTCCCATGGGCTATCCCGCCGAAGGCTATGAGCCCTCGCCCAAGCACGCGGACAGAAAGCCTCTCGAAGAGACCGTGAAGTTCCTGTAGGGCTAAAGCTGCGGACCTGAAGGCCTCGGCCTTCTCCGAGTCGGGATCGGCCGAATAAAAAGACAAGAAAATGAACGAGCCCTTCGCCGCCCTGTATTCCGGGGCAGGCGGGGCTCGTTTTCCATTTCGTACCGAGCAAAGAACTCTATTGCTCAAACATATTTGCAAGCTCTATCAGGATCGATCTATCATAACTTTGTTTGTTCGTTTCACACCGAGTCGGATGGAGCTGAGTAAACTATTGTACGATTGAAAGGTACTTATAACCTAAGGGGGTATACCACATTGATCTCGAACCCGTCTTTGCCTGTCGTTGTCCCGGTCCTGGTGATCCGAAGATCATCGGCCTCTCGCGCCGTCAGTTCCTCGCGGATGATGATCGTTGAGTTCTCCGCTATCCTGACAGCCTCGTCTTCATCGTTTGCCTTTACCGAAAACTGAAATTCGCCCGAAGTGAAGACGCCCTTTCCGTCAAGATCCAGCGCGGCAGTTCCGCCGAGCTCCTGACCGCCGGCGATAAGTTTCGGCGATCTCGGCAGATCCTTAGCCGCAGGGTCGATGAGGATGCTGACGGTATAAAGACCGTCCGCGGCCTTCACCGCTCTGCATCCATCAATGATGAACCAGATCTCTCCGTCAGGCCTCTTTGCCGCGCTCCCGGCAGCGGCGCCGCAGCTCACCGCTTCGATCTCATTGGGGATATAGAGCAGGGGCGGGGTTATCCAGACCGCGTTTACCTCGGCCGGAAGCTCGAAACTGTATTTATACCGGCCCTCATAGGGCTCATTGGGGACGCATCTGATCATTCTCAGACGGACGGTAAGCTCCGGGTCCGTATAGACATCGATATCCTTTCCGATCTCGAAAAACTCTCCGTAAGCGTTGAGATCAGCCGTTAACTCCAATATACCGTCGGGATTGGTCTCTTTGATGAAGGGCAGCTCGATCCCCATCATACGCGCCGCAGGAACGGCGACAAACGCGAAAAGTATAAAGACGGCGAAAATGATGATGACGCCCATGTACCCTTTAGTTTTCATAGCATCCTCCGTATTTGACTGCAGATCTCATTTTCCCGGCGGCAGGTTTTGAGAACTATACCGCCGGGCGCTTTTTATTTACCATGATGCATCTTGAGCTGCTTCAGAAAAACAATTGGATGTCTGCCTTTATGGCAGGTTCTTGGTAATACTGATCGATTCGTATGTATGAGATAGATCATATTTCTTTAGTAAATCGCATTAACTCCAAGGAAATCTGCATATTGTGGAGCTGTAAAATGTGGAGAAGAGCCTAGATAATTGTAATAACCGGTAGTGGATTCATTCATGATAGAGTCTTCGTTATTATTATGGGCTAATCCATGTGCATGACCCATTTCGTGACAGCAAATCGCTCTCCATAAGTTGTTAACTGAAAGATAGT
>JAFRWQ010000237.1 GCA_017437925.1 Bacillota bacterium | reverse complement strand
GATCTGCCAGTGCTGCGGCATGCCCCTTGAGGACGAGATGATAGGCCGGAACAAGGACGGCAGCCTCAACGAGAACTACTGCAAGTGGTGCTACGCCGACGGGACCTACACCTACAGCGACATGGACGAGCTGATCGAGGTCTGCGTGGGCAGCATGGTCGGCCAGGGGTTCACCGAGGAGCAGGCCCGCGCCTACCTTAAGGACACCCTGCCCAAGCTCGATTACTGGAAAAGGTACGAGGAGCTGAGCGACGGAGGGCAGTTCGAGGCCTTCAAGCAGCAGCTGATAAGCGAGATCAACGGCCTTAACATAGAGGGCATGCCCAGACTCGAAAAGCTCAGCGCCCTGGTCGGCCGCTTCGTCAACCTGGAGTACAGGCTGCCGAGCGGAGCAAAGGTGAAGTTCCTGGACGATCAGACCACCTATCTGGGTTACCAGCTGGAACCCGAGTTCGGAGGGGACCGCTGCTTCGGCGTAGTCGCCAACATGGACTTCATACTTGTATGTACCTACGGCGAGGGCGGAAGCGATCCCGAGCTGTTGGTCTACAAGAAGAGGTAGGACAGGGCAGGCGGAAGGCTCGGATCTTTTTAAGCTTGAAATTTCAACATATTCGGACCCGAACCCCCGGCGCAGGGACGCGCCGGGGGATTTTATTGCCTTCGCGGCAAGATTGAAAAGCCTTGCGTTTACTGGTATCCTGTAAGTGTGGAAAACGTTTGTTTTGAAGTTCGGGCTCGAAAGAACCTTATGAGGTGAAGCATGAATATCGCTCAGATAATGGAGAAGATGATGATCTTTTCCGAGGGAAGCATCAGAGATATAAACCATTTCATACGCGTGTGGACCTACGCGAGGACGATCGGCTGCCTTGAGGGCCTGGATCCCGATACCCAGTTCATTCTTGAGGCGGCGGCCATAACCCACGATATAGCTTGCCCCTTCTGCCGCAGAAAGTACGGCAGTACCGAGGCGAGGTTTCAGGAGGCCGAGGGCGAGGTGATGGTAAAGGTCTTCCTTAAGGATACCGGCCTTTCATTTGAACAGATCGACCGCATAGCCTTCCTGGTCGGCCATCACCACACCCTGACGGCGGTGGACGGTCCCGATTTTCAGATACTCGTTGAGGCAGACTACATAACCAACGCTTCGGAGAAGAATTACGACGCGGCGAAAAACAGGGATTTCATTAAAAAGCACATGAAGACCGCGAGCGGAAAGCGCATCGCGGCGGCCGTCCTCCCTCTGGAGGACGGAAAAGCGGGCTCTTTGGAAGGGAAAGTCGGCTCTTTGGAAGGGAAAGCGGGCTCTTTGGAAGGGAAAGCGGGCTCTTCGGGTAAAGAAGGAGGGGCTTTCGGCTCCATCGAGATCAGAAGGATAAGCATCACCGACCTGGATACCGACGCGGTGGTCAACGCGGCCAACGCGGACCTTTGGCCGGGAGGCGGGGTCTGCGGGGCCATATTCAGGGCTGCCGGTCACCGAAAGCTGGAGGAGGCCTGCAAAAGGATCGGTCACTGCGCCACCGGCTCTGCGGTCATAACCCCGGGCTTTGACATGAAGGCGAAATACATCATCCACGCCGTGGGTCCGGTCTGGAAAGGCGGAAAAAACGGCGAGTCCGACCTTCTGTACGGGGCGTATTACCGTTCCCTTGAGCTGGCCGAAGAGAACGGCTGCGCGTCTATAGGCTTTCCCCTCATATCCGCGGGTATCTTCAGTTATCCTCTGAAGGGGGCCTGGACCCAGGCGATCAAAGCCTGCTCCGACTACCTCGCGAAACACAAAGACAGCCGCATTAAGATAATATTCGCTGTCCTTGACGACGAGAACATAAAGGTTGGGCGGGAGATCCTTAAAGAGTTCGGCGCGGCAAGGTAAGACGCGATAAAGGAGATAAAAATGATCAGCGAAAAGATCATAGTGGGAGCCGGCGGCGATTTCCCCCTTGACGGCCTGCTGACCCTGCCCGAAGGGGCTGAGGGGCCGGTCCCCGCCGCGGTAATGGTCCACGGTTCCGGGGCCAGCAATATGGACGAGAAGGTCATGAAGCTTACGCCCTTTAAGGATCTTGCGGAAGGCCTTGCCGAGCGGGGCATAGGGTCTCTGCGCTACGACAAGCGCACTTTTGCCTACAGAAAAAAGCTGGCGAAGACCGATATCACCGCTTGGGAGGAGACGGTTGAGGACGCCTTGCGGGCGGTGGAGCTGCTGAAAAAGGACCGCCGCGTCGACCCGGAGCGGGTCTTCATATTGGGCCACAGCATGGGGGCCATGCTCGCTCCCAGGATAGACGCCGAAGGCGCGAACGCGAGGGGCCTTGTCATGATGGCGGGCACCCCTTATCGCCTTGAGGATATCATGAAGAGGCAGCTTAAGCAGTCTCAGAGCGGCAGAGGCCTCGTCAGGCTCATCATGGGCATCGAAGACCGGATCTTTTCGAAAAAGTTCGACGGCATGTACGAAATGAGCGACGAGGAGGCCAAAAAAAAGAAGTTCTCCGGCGCCATGAGCCTTTACTACTTCAAGGAGATGGGGAAGAAGACCGCCGCCGACTATCTGCTCGAAAGCGAAAAGCCTGTCTTTATAATGCAGGGGGAGAGGGACTTCCAGGTGCTGGCGGACGTGGATTTCGCAAGATTTAAGGAGCTTCTCGCGGACCGCGGGGGCACCGAATTCAAGCTCTACCCCGGTCTGGACCACGCCTTCGTTCCCGCCCTCTATGGCGACATCACCAAGGCTGCGAAGGAATTCTCCGTCGAAAGGCACATCGGAAGCGAGGTCATGGACGACATAGCCGCATTCATCAAACGCGTATAGCGGGAGGCACCGGGATGCTCTTTGGCGCTGAAAACGGAACAGTTGAAATGGGCGGGGCGGAGATGCCCTTCGTCCGCTTCGGGCAGGGGGAAAGGACCCTCGTCATACTGCCCGGGCTTTCCGACGGACTCGCGACGGTAAGGGGCAAGGCCCTGCTTCTGGCCGCTCCGTACAGGCGCTTTCTTGACAGGTTCACGATATACATGTTCAGCAGAAAGGAGCCCCTGCCCGAAGGCAGCTCGATCAGGGACATGGCTCATGACCAGGCTGAGGCTCTGAGGCTTCTCGGCATCGAAAAGGCCTCGGTGCTCGGGGTCTCGCAGGGGGGCATGATAGCCCAGTATCTGGCCATAGACCATCCGGAGCTCGTCGAAAAGCTGGTCATAGCGGTCTCGGCTCCCTGCTGCTGCGAATTGACCGAAAAGAGGGTGAGCCGCTGGATCGAGCTGGCGGAAAAAGGGGTCCACAAAGACTTGATGTTCGATACCGCTGAGCGCAGCTACTCCCCAGCCTATCTTAAGAAGTACCGCAGGATATATCCGGTAATAGGGGCGGTGTGAAGGCCGAAAAGCTATGAACGCTTTATCATCAACGCCGAAGCGATACTTGATTTTGACGCGAGGGAGGAGCTCTGCCGCATCGCCTGCCCGACGCTGATAATAGGGGCCGAAGAGGACGATATAGCGGGGCCCGAGGGATCCCGTGAGCTCGAAAGGCTCATACCGGGAAGCGAGCTTTACATGTACCCCGGTCTGGGCCACGCGGCCTATGAGGAGGCTGAGGACTTCAACGACAGGGTCTTTTCCTTCCTTGAGCGGCAGTCCCGGCCCCGTATTGAAAACTGACTCCCGCTGTGTTAATATGAAAAAGCAAACCGTTGCAATATGAAAAAGGAGAACATAAAATGATCAAACTCGAAGTTCCCGGCAGCGCCCCCGCACTGGGCCCCTACTCCAAAGGCATCGCAGCCGCTAATTTAGTATTCACCTCCGGCCAGATCGGGACCTCCGCAGGCCCCGAGCTTCAGGCTCAGGCCGAGGCCGCCTGCAAGGCCGTAGGCGCGGTCCTCGAGGCCGGCGGCGCCAGCTTTGCCAACGTGGTCAAGACCACCTGCTTCCTGGCTGACATCAACGACTTCGCCGCATTCAACGAAGTCTACGCCAAGTACTTCATCTCCAAGCCCGCAAGAAGCTGCTTCGCGGTAAAGAGCCTCCCCGGCGGAGCCCTCTGCGAGATCGAAGCCATCGCGGTAGTCGAGTAATTTAAGGGAACCTGCGCGGACCCGGAGCCCCCAGCCGGCTCCGAGCCCTTTTCCTGAACGGCCGGACTGTAAAGGAGAATAAAATGGAGACCAGACCTTACGTATCCTGGGAAGTCATGAACTCCTTCATGATAGATGTTTTCAAATGCTGCGGAGTCCCCGAAGAGGACGCCGCCATCTGCGCCGACGTGCTTTTGGAGTCGGACCGCCGGGGCATAGAGAGCCACGGCTGCAACCGTTTTAAGCCCATATACATCGACCGCATCGACAACGGCACCCTCCTTCCCGTCACTGATATTGAAATACTGAAGGAGACCCCCACCACCGTCGTCATGGACGCCCACGACGGCATGGGCATGGTGGCCAGCTACAGGATGATGAAGATGCTCATCGAAAAGGCCAAAAAGTACGGCATGGCGGGAGGCGCCATTCGCAACTCCACCCACTACGGCATAGCCGGCTACTGGGCCACCATGGCAAGCAACGAAGGCCTCATCGGCCTCACCGGGACCAACGCCCGTCCGTCCATCGCCCCCACCTTCGGCGTAGAGAACATGATGGGCACCAACCCCCTGACCTTCGCCCTTCCCACCGACGAGGAGTTCCCCTTCTGCATAGACTGCGCGACCTCCATAGTCCAGAGGGGCAAGATAGAGTACTACGCCAGATCCCACAAGGACACCCCGGCAGGCATGGTAGTGGCAAGGGACGGATCCCCCATGACCGACAGCGAGGAGATACTGAAGGCCCTTGTCGCCAAGCAGGCGGCCCTGGCCCCCCTGGGAGGCATAGGTGAAGACCTGGCCGGCTACAAGGGCTACGGCTACGCTGCTCTGGTGGAGATCCTTTCGGCAGCCCTCGCGGGAGGGCGTTTCATGAAGGCCCTGAGCGGAGTCGACGAGAACGGAAAGCCCGCCATGTACCATCTGGGCCACTTCTTCTTCGTCATCGATCCTGAAGCCTTCCTTGGCCTTGAGACCTTTAAGAAGACCGCGGGAGACATATGCAGGGCACTGAGAGCCTCCCAGAAGGCTCCCGGCTGCGACCGCATATACACCGCGGGCGAGAAGGAGTATCTGGTCTGGCTCGAGAGAAAGGACAAGGGAGTCCCGGTAAACGACAGCGTCCAGAAAGAGATGATATCTCTCCGTGACCGCTTCGGCCTGGACTATCACTTCTCGTTTGAGAAATAAAAAAACGCCGCGAAGGCGGCGCGTAAAGGCAAAACGAAGGACGGCGCTTTCGGCGCCGTCCTTTTGATGCGGGTATGGGTCTTCCGGGCTTGAGGCCGACGCCCGGCATCGGTTTTAAGCCCGAATATCTGCGTGAAATCAGTTCAGGCCCGGATCTATGCCCGAGATCAGTTTTTCTTAGCCTCGAAATAGGCTTTGCGGCCCGATTCCTCCAGCTCCTTTTCGAAGGCTTCCGGGTTCTTCTTGTGGTAGTCCTGGTGGTACTCCTCGGCGGGCCAGAAGGATTTGAAGGGCTCGAGGGCTATGCCGGATCTCTTTCCGCTCTCCTTTTCAAGGGCGGCGATCTTTTCTTCTGCGGCTGCCTTCTGCTCTTCGTCTGTATAATATACGGCAGGGCTGTATGAAAATCCCCTGTCTATGAACTGGCCCTCCCCGTCGTAGGGATCTATGTTGGCCAGGAATATATCCATCAGAAGGGGGAAGTCGATCTCGGCTCCTTCTTCGTACTCGACCCTGATGGTCTCGCGGTGCCCTGTCTTTTGGGCCTTGACGTCCTTGTATGCCGGGTCCTTTTCATCCCCTCCGCTGTAGCCGCTGGTCACCGAGACCACGCCGTCGTAGAGCTGGAAGATAGGGGTGATGCACCAGAAGCATCCTCCCGCAAGATATGCAAATTTACTCATATTATTCGCCTTTCAGCCCGCAGGCTCAGCTCTTTTTCGCCGTGTCGATGGAGTTTCCGAAGACCACATAGCGCTGGAATAGGAATTCGGTCACGAAATTGAGGACCATGTTGAGACCGGTCACCAGATACTCGTTCCAGCCCAGGGTATCGGCCAGGTAACTTCCAAGCATGGTGCTTAAGGGGGTAAAGACCGCGTAGTAAGCCGCGACCTTCATCATGGCGACGGGCACGTTGGCCGCCGAGCGGAAGGTGAACCTGCGGTTGAGGGTGAAGTTCCACAGCACCGACAGGGTCAGGGCTATCAGGTAGCAGGGCCAGTACGACCAGTTCGTCAGCTCGTTGAGCAGTGAGAAGCTCGCGATCTCTATGAGTCCCGCGCTTATGGAGAAAAGGGTGAATTTGACCGCCCTCACCAGTTCTTTTTTCTTTTCGCTTTCCATGAAGGACCTCCGAAACAGCGTAATTATACCACGGTCATCCTTCGTGGTCAAAGCCCGGGCCCCGCTTCAACGCGGCGTAGCGGAGAAGGAGAGGCTGTGATATAATGTTCCCAAAGAAAAAAACGCCGCCGTCATCGAGAGGAGAAGAAACATGAGCGAACTCAGCAAAAGGCTATCCGCGATACTTTCCTGCGGGCTCAAGCCCGGCTATACCGCAGTGTCCTACGCCATAATGAAGGGAGACGAGGTCATCGCATCCGACACCCTGGGCACCCTGGGCGGCAAAACGGGCGCTCCCGCGGACGAGAACAGCACCTTCAACATAGGCTCGGTCTCAAAGATATTCTGCACCGTGGCTCTGATGCAGATGGTCGAGCAGGGCAAGGCGAAGCTGGACGATCCCGTCTGCAAGTACCTGCCCAAGCTCTGGCTTCCCGACGAGAGGTATAAGAAGATCACCTTAAGGCAGTGCCTCTCCCACAGCTCGGGTCTTCCCGGGACCCAGTGGAAGGCCTTCTCCCTGGCGGGGACGGAAGACTACGATTACTACTCCGACGTCTACGACTACATGGCGGCGAGCAGGCTCAAGGCCGAGCCCGGAACCAACTCGGTATACTGCAATGACGGTTTCACCCTGGCCGAGATGACGGTGGCCGCGCTTTCGGGCGAAAAGTTCGAAGACTACAGCATGAAGCACATCACGGAGCCCATAGGGGCCGAGTCCACCCGCCTTGTGCCCAATTACCACCCGGACCATCCCATGGTCGTTGAGAAGGGCTTTCCGCCCGAGGTCATGTACATCAGGGCCTGCGGAGGCTACACTTCGGACATGAGGGATCTCTGCCGCTTCGGCCGCCAGTTCCTCATAAAAAGCGACATCATTTCGGAGGCCTCAAAGGCCGAGATGGGCAAGTCCCACGGCCTGAGCTTCCTTGAGAAGGACGAGCGCAGGGGCAAGTACGGCCTGGGCTGGGACAACATGGCCTTCAGCCATCCCTCCTACGACCTGGGAGAGGGGGTCCTCTTTAAAGGCGGCAAGACCCTGCAGTTCTCGACCAAATTCTACGTCATTCCCAAGTACGACGCGGTCATCGCCCTGTCGGCCACCGACGACTGCGGCCTTGATACGCAGGAGACCCTGCTGAGGCTCTTCGCATATGCCATGTGGGAATCCGAAGGGGTTAGCATATACGCGGACGCGGTCCCCGTGCCCGAAGAAAAGGCCAAGGAGATCGAAGGGGTCTACATCACGGCGACCAACTCCATGAGGTTCTTCGTCTACGGGGCCAACTGCTCTGTCTGCGTGAGCGACGCCTACGGCAATATCTATCCCCTGTACAAGCCTTTCCGCTGGGACGGCAGCCGCTTCATCGGCTTGGACGGCCAGATCCTCGACTTCGAAAAGAACGGGGACGATCTCTTCGCACTGAGCACCGTGGATGGCCTCCTGATACCCATGGCCCAGAAGGTCACGGCGGCGGCGCCCCTTTCCGGCGCCTGGAAAAAGCGCCTCGGGAAGAAGTACCTGGCCGTCGACGCGGGGCCCAGAGACCTGATGGTCCCCAACATGTTCTGCGGCTTTACCCTCACGGAGCTTAAAGGCGCCGAAGGCACACTGGTAGTCAAGTGCCTGGGAAAGATGAACCTGGGCATGGCGGGCCTGATGGAAGCCTCGGTAAGGCCCATAGACGACGACAACGCCACCGGCTTCGCAAGGACTCCGACCGTCCCCGGCCGCGACCACCTGAACCCCATGTTCGAGATGAGGGACGGGGCCGAGTACTGCCGCTGCATGTCGTACCTGTGCAGGGACGTCGAAAGCCTGCCCGGATACGCCGGGGAAGGCTTCGGAGAAGCCGGAGGAGAGAACAGAGCGTATAAGCTGACCGCGCCTTTTGAAAAGCTCCCCGAAGTGCCTCAGGGCAGAAGGCTGCTCCTCTTTGACGCGGATCTTAAATGCGTATACGATTCCCTCACCGCGCCCGGCAGCTTTAAGCCCCTGGACCGCGGCTACATCTCCTTCATTTAAAGCCGCTTCGGGCGGAAAGAAAGGGGGCGTCCCATGGACCCAATAAAAGTATTCTGCTACGGCGATTCCAACACCTACGGCTACGACCCGAAGACCGGGCTCAGGCACCCGAGGGAGCTTCGCTGGACCGGCATACTGCAGAAAAAGCTGGGCGATGAGTACCAGGTGGTGGAAGAGGGCTGCAACGGCAGGTCCACGATCTATCCCGAGCCGGGAAACGAGTGGAAATCGGGGCTTTACGGCCTCAAGTCGTGCCTTAACACCTATAAGCCCATAGAGATCATGGTCATAATGCTGGGGACCAACGACCTTAAGACAGTCTACGGGGTCACCGCCGACGAGATCGCGGCGGGAGCAGAAAAGGTCGCGACTGAGTCCGAGGATTTCCTTCTCGAAAAGAGCGGCGCAAAGCCCGTCATAGTGCTGGTCTCCCCAATATTCCTGAAAGAAGGCATAGTGGATTCGCGCTTCCGCGACAAATATGACGGAGTCTCGGTGCAGATCTCAAAGAGGCTGGCTCTCCTGTACGAGGAGACGGCGAAGCGCCATGGATGGATATTCCTCGACGCGGCAAAGTACGCCGAGGCTTCAGACGACGACTGCCTCCACATGGACTCTGACAATCACGCCTCTTTAGCGGAAGCCATGTACGGGGCAGTGAGCGAAGCGATAGAAAGGCTCAAACAGCCTTTGAAAGGATAAAAAAATGACCGTAAACGTTTATGAGCAGTACTTTGAAGCCGAGCACGTCTTCTCCGGAGTGGAGAGAAAGGCGGCCCTGGTCATGCTGACCTCCGATTCCGAGGCCGGAAACATTAAGTATACCGCAGCCGTCAGCTTCTTCCCCCACAGGGACGAGGAGGACTTCGCGGTCTCCTACGACGATTATCACGAGACCGAGCTATACAGCGGCAAGGGCCGCAGGTCCAAAAAGAGGGAGAAGGGGATGCTGGAGGGCCTTCGCGAGGCCATAGACGGCCTTGCCGAAGAGGCCGGCGGGACCGTCTTCTGGGACCGCCCCTTAATGGAAGCAAGGCTGGGCTAGCGGGACCGCTCCTTAATGAAAGCGAGGCCGGGCCGGCGAGCCGGTCCTTAACGTAAGCGAAGCCGGGCCGGCATGACCGCGCGATATAAGCGGCGGCCCGGCAGCCTTAAAGTCTGTGCATGAGGCCCCTGTTGGCTTCGTAGGCCTCTTCGAAAAGGGTCTTAAAGGGCTTGTAGGCTTCGCAGGCTTCGGGGTCGGGACAGTAGGTCTTTGCAGGCTTAATGATCTTCTTTAAGCTCTCAAAGCCTTCGTAGACCCCGGTCGCTATGCCCGCCATCAGGGCGTCGCCGTAGCAGGCCCCCATGGTGACCTTCATGGTGTTTATATCTTCCCCCGTGATGTCGGAGATCATCTGCATCCACAGGGGATTTTTTGTGCCTCCGCCCACGGCGAGGAGCCTGAGCTTTCCGACTCCGGCGGCTTTGAAGATCTCAAGGTTTTGGGCTATGCCGAAAGCTATGCCCTCGAGGGCCGAGCGGTATATGTGAGCCCTGGTGTGCCTTAAGCCGAGGCCCAGGATGAGGCCTTTTGCTTCGGGGTCGTTTATAGGGCTGCGTTCGCCGGCGAGATATGGCAGGGTGATGAGGCCGTCCGAGCCGGGAGCGATGCTTTCAAGGCCCTTCATCATGGCGCTGTAGGCGTTCTCTCCCCCGGCGTCCTCGGCGGCCTTCAGTTCTTCGAAGAAAGTGTCGCGGTACCATTTGGTGGCGGTGCCGCAGTTGTTGGTGCCCGCCGAGAGGCTGAAGCGTCCGGGTATGAGGAAGCCTCCGCTGTGGACCCGGCTGTGCTTAAGGGGCCTGTCGGTGCAGCAGTACATGTAGACGGTGGAGCCCAGCTGGACCATGGTGTCTCCCGCTTCTAGCACCCCGGTGCTTATGGCTTCGGACCCCGAGTCTCCGCTTCCGGTCATTACGGGAGTGCCTTCGAGAAGCCCTGTGAGGGCGGCTCCTTCGGGGGTGAGCCTTCCGGCGACCTCGGTCACGACCCTGCCGCGGGGCAGCTGATCTGGCCTGCAGTAGGGCCCGCAGAGCTCCTCCCTTATGCTGCCGTCATCGTTATACAGGGGCCTGAAGGAGACTGAGCCCAGGAAGCGGTCCAGAGCAAAGCTGCCGGTGAGCCTTGCGACCAGGAATGATGTCCCGGTCAGGAATTTGTAAGTGTTCCCGTAGACTTCCGGCTCCTTGTTCTTTATCCAGAGTATCTTGGCTGCGACGTCGTCGGAGCATATGGGCCTTCCGAAGCGCTCTTCGATGAACTCGGGGCCGTAATAGCCTGT
>JAFRWQ010000236.1 GCA_017437925.1 Bacillota bacterium | reverse complement strand
GGCAGCGCCGCTGTCTTCATCGCGAAATTCTTCACCTTCTGCGGCAGCGAGAAGTTCCTGGTCGCGGTCATGGCCTTCTGTTACCTCTGCTGGGACAAGGATACCGGGGTCTTCGCGGGCATCAACGTGAGCCTCTCCCTGGTCCTCTGCCCCATGATCAAGAACCTGGCCTTAAGAAGAAGGCCCTACATGGATCTTGAGGGGGTAAGATGCCTGGTGCCCGTCGACTCTTCGGCGGATCTCATGGACGTGCGGGCCCAGGGCTGGTCCTTCCCCAGCGGCCACGCCTCAAATTCCATGGCGATATTCGGCTCGCTGCACCACAGGAGCGGGTCCCGCCCCTTCAGGGCGGTCCTTGCGGTCATGACCCTGATGATAGGAGTCTCCAGGGTCGCGGTGGGCTGCCACTATCCCACCGACGTGCTGGGAGGCTGGCTGCTGACCCTGATCATCTTTTACCTGGTGTATAAGCTCGCGATGTTCATCCCGAGAAGGGCTGTGTTCTACGCTGTTGTCTTCGCCTTCTCCTGCCTCGGTTTCCTCTGGTGCGGGACCGGCGATTACTACAGCGGGCTGGGCATAATGCTTGGAATATTCTGCGCGGACCTCTTCGAAAGAAGGTACGTGAACTTTGAAAAGACGAGGAACCCTCTGCATTGGGCCCTGAGGCTTATCCCGGCCCTTGCCATATTCCTGGGTGTCAGCGCAGCCCTCAAGCTGCCCTTCTCAAAGGAGTTCCTTTCGTCGGGGACGACCGCGGCCTTCGCCTTCAGGACCCTGCGCTATGCCCTGTCGGTCTTCGTATCCATGGGCCTTTACCCCATGCTCTTCAGCAGGATCGAGAAGGCTCTGGCTAAAAATGAATGAACCGTGTATCACTTCGTAGGATGGAAAGAGAGATGCGGAATATGAAGATATTCGAACTGGATACCCCGAGCCTCCTCATAGACGAGGACATAATGAAGAGCAACATGGCCTTCATGCAGGAATACGCCGACGCCAACGGAGTCTCTTTAAGGCCCCACACCAAGACCCACAAGACTCCCGCCATAGCCAAAACGGCGATAGAGGCGGGAGCCAAAGGCATCGCCGTCGCCAAGGTGGGCGAAGCCGAGGTCATGGCGGAAAACGGCCTTGACGACATCTTCATAGCCAACGAGATCGCGAGCCCCGCCAAGATGGAACGCATAAGAAAGCTGGCAGAAAAGATCGAGATATCCTTCGGAGCCGACTGCGTCGAGCAGCTTGAGATGGCGGAGCAGGTCTTTGAAGGGGCGGGAAAGCCGGCCGAGGTCCTCATCGAGATAGAAGTGGGCGAGGAAAGGAGCGGCGTCATCGAAAAGGGCCGCTTCCTCGAGATCCTCTCTTTCCTTGAAAGATCAAAGAACGTGAGGCTTAAGGGAGTCTTCTCCCACGACGGAAACACCTACAAGGCCAAAGACATGGAGGAGCTGCTTTCGATATCCGCGGGAGCCCAGAAGAGGACCCTCGAGTTCGCGGCCCTTGCGAGGAGCAGAGGCTTTGAGTGCCCGGTCGTGAGCTACGGAGCGACTCCCACCTTCATGAACCGGGTCCCGATACTCGAAGGTATAACAGAGCTCCGCCCCGGGACCTACGTCTTCATGGACGCCTCCCAGGGCAATGCCATAGGCACCCTCGACCGCTGCGCAGCCACCGTCCTCGCCTCCGTCATGAGCAGGCCCACCCCCGAAAGGGTGGTGCTGGACGTGGGCGCCAAGGGCCTCACCATGCAGACCAGGACTCAGGGGATATGCGCGGTAAAGGGCCTCGGAATGATAAAGGAGTATCCGGGCGTCCATATAGACAGGATGAACGACGAGCACGCGGTCATCGAAAACAGGGCGTTTCATGACGCGGTCAGGGTGGGAGACAAGCTCAGGGTCATACCGGTGCACATCTGCCCGGTCTGCAATCTTTACGACAGCCTGTATCTGGTTAGGGGAGACGAGGTTATCGCCGAGCTTCCCATAGCCTGCAGGGGAAAGATGAAATAAAGGGGAAAGAACATGAAGGATTACAAGAAACTGCAGAACGGCAGCGACATCAGAGGCATCGCGATGGATACCGTCCCGGGCGAGGCCGTGAACCTGAGCCCCGGGGCTGCGGAAGACCTGGGCAGGGCTTTCGCCCTCTGGCTTTCGGAAAAGCTGGGTAAGGCTCCTTCGGAGCTTAAGGTGGCCGCGGGTCGGGATTCCAGGCTCAGCGGCAGGGACCTGGAGCTGAGCTTCGGAAAAGGCCTGGCTGAAGAAGGGGTAAAGCTCCTCGACTGCGGCATGGCCTCAACTCCCGCCTTGTTCATGGCGACGGTGTTTGAAGAGGTCGGGGCCGACGGCTCGGTAATGATAACCGCAAGCCATCTTCCCTCCAACCG
>JAFRWQ010000235.1 GCA_017437925.1 Bacillota bacterium | reverse complement strand
CTCTGCTGCTGACCACCGAAGCCGGCATCGTCGAGATCAAGAAGGAAGATCCCGCGGCCGCTGCCGCAGCCATGAACGGCGGCATGGGCGGCGGAATGGGAATGATGTAGTCAAAAGACTGCAGGATCCTGATCAGTCAGAAATGATATAAGACATTCAGAAGAGCTCCCTTAAAGCCCGCGCAGGGCTTTGGGGGAGCTTTTTTACGGCAGGCTTGAATCGCGCGGCTCCTTCAATTAAAATAATGGTATATTATTGCAAAGGAGCGTGTATTTTATGAAAAGAAAGATACTGTTCGCAATAGTGCTCGCGCTCTGCGTGAGCCTTATACCCGCCGCGGTCTTCGCGGATGAGCTGCTCATCGCCCCTGCCGAAGCGGCGGACGGCGCTGCCGAAGACGTAGATACCGAGGCTCTGCCGGGCATCGACCAAAGCGATCTGATCGACTATCTGGATCAGCTCATAAACCCCGGTCCCGAGCCCCGCATCTTAATTTGGGATTCCTCCTCCGTCTATGTGATGGGAAACGAAGGCTGGGAATATGTCATCGCGGAAAAAGGCGAAGAGCCCGACTGGACGCAGGCCGTGCAGCCCGAAGAGGGCGGCGGGGTCTATTTTGAAGGCCTTAAGGCCGCGGCCGAATACGTCGTCTACACCCGCGCGGTCAAGACCGATGAGCCTTCAGGCGGCGTCATATACCAGTCATCTGTCATGACCTCCATCGACAGCGTGGGCATCATGGGAGAAGCGGTGGTCGGAAAGACCCTGACCGCCGAGGTCGAGCCCCAAGGCATCGAGGGCCTTGAGATCCGCTGGTGTTACGACGATATAACCGAGGTCGAAGAGTACGTATATAACCACGAAAGGACCCCCATCGAGGGCGCTTCGGGCCTGTCGTATGTTCCGACCGAGGCCGATCTGGGCAAGTATCTGAGCGTCGTCATATGCAAAGGCGATACCGAGCTTACGACCGTGGACGAGATCGGCCCCGTGATCCCAGGCTACGAGGTGTATTTCCTCATCGACGCCGCGGATGAAGAACCCTTTGAGGTCATGTATGCCGGAGAAGACGGCAGGCTCGAGTCTCTGCCTGTCCCCGAAAAGGAGGGCTTCACCTTCGAGGGCTGGCACGGCTGGGAGGGCGAGAGCGTCACCGAAGAGACTGTCTTCGAGTGGAGCAGCACCGTCTTTGCCTGGTGGACCGATCCCGAGGGAAAGGTCAGCGGAGGCCCCGTCCTGACCCCCGAGCTCAGCTTCGAGGATGTCGCCGAGGACGATTATTTCTACGGCCCGGTCGTCTGGGCAGTGGAGAACGGCGTGACCGAAGGCACCTCAGACACCACCTTCAGCCCTTATAAGGACTGCACCAGGGCGCAGATGGTCACCTTCCTCTGGAGGGCGGCGGGGTGCCCCGCGGCGGATCCGACCACCATGTTCTTCGATATCGACCCGGACGCCTATTACGTTGAAGCCCTATCCTGGGCCTTCAACAACGGCATAGTGGAAGGCGTCGAGCCCCATACCTTCGCCCCGAACAAGACCGTGACCAGAGGCCAGGCGGTGACCATGCTCTACAGGTACGCCAAGGCTTCCGCGGAGGGCAGCTGCCCCTTCGCCGACGTTGCGGAAGGCGCGTACTACTATGAGCCGGTCATCTGGGCTTATGAGAACGGCATCACCGAAGGCACCTCCGATACCGCCTTCAGCCCCGCCAAGCCCTGCACCAGGGGCCAGACAGTGACCTTCCTCCACCGCCTCGCCTTAAGCGGCGAGATGCCGGAACCCGAAGAGCCTCAGTCTCAGATCCCCGAGGACCTGGGCCTGATCCACGAGCCCGAGTTCGGAGGCATTTACCTCACCAAGACCATTGATGAGTTCAACGCCATGGGCTTCAATTACGGCGACAGCGTCGACATATACTTTTCCAGCGGATATAT
>JAFRWQ010000234.1 GCA_017437925.1 Bacillota bacterium | reverse complement strand
GCGACGACCTGCTGCTTGTGGAACAGGGGGATGTTCGGGCACTGATCTACCAGGTAGTTGACCAGTTCCTTGTAGATCTCGGCTCTCTTGGCCTGATCCAGCTCGGCGTCGGCCTTTACGAAGGCTTCGTCCACGTAGGGATCGCTGTAGTGGGAACCGTTGCTGCCGCCGATGTTCTTGGTGGTGTAGTGGGCCTGGTTGTAGGTCAGGTCGGTCTTGTATGCATAGCCGTAGGCGAAGAATCCGTAGTTGCCGCCGGAAATATCGGTGCTGGCGTTGGAGTTGCCCACGATGTTGACCTGTACGCCTATGTCGGACCAGTTCTGCTGGACGACCTGGGCGACCTTCTCATAGTAGCCGCTGACCAGGGTGTTGAGCTCGATGCCGTAGTCGGCGAAGTTGATGCCGTTGGGATATCCGGCTTCGGCGAGCAGGGCCTTGGCCTTCTCGGGATCGTAGCTTATATCCTCAGCGTCGCTGAAGTCGACTCCGAAGGCCTCGGTTCCGGCCATGAGCCTTGCGACCTTGGCGTATCCGTCGTAGGCGATGTCGATGACGGACTCCTTGTCGATGGCGTAGGAGAGGGCCTTCCTGAGCTTGGCGTTGTCAAGAGGCTTCTTCTCGCAGTTGACCAGGATCAGTGTGGTGTGGAGGTTGTCGACGACCTGGGTGTTGTACTTTCCGGAGCTCATGATCTGCTCGGCCATGTTGGTGACCACGTTCATGACCTGGATCTCGCCGGCCTCGAAGGAGACCTGGGCAGAGGAAGCGTCGCTGATGTAGCGGAACTCAGCCTTCTTGACGGCGGGAGCGCCGAGGTGATAGTCCTCGAAGGCTTCCATTATGCAGTGCTGAGCGGGATCGTAATCGACGACCTTGTACGGGCCGCTGCCCACGTCGGTCTTGGAGATGTCTCCGCCGGCGTCATTGAACATCTTCTCGCTCAGTACGGGCAGATAGTAGAGGTAGGAGAGGAAGAGGGGCGATACGTTGGCCAGCTTGATCTCTACGGTATAGTCGTCCTTGGCGGTGCAGGTGTCGATGGGTCCGTAGTAGGTAGCTCTCTTGACTATGCCCTTGGCGTAGTTGATGCTGAACTCAACGTCGGATGCCTTCACGTTGTCTCCGTTGTGGAACTTGGCGTCCTTCACCAGGTGGAAGGTGTAGGTCATGGCGTCGTCGCTGACGTCCCAGGACTCTGCCAGCTGGGGAATGATGTTGTTGTCGTTGTCCATGGTGACGAGGCACTCATAGATGTTGGTAAAGATGTAGTTGTCTCCGGTACCGTTGGTCTGATAAGGATCAAGGGTATTGAAGAGGCTCGCGCAGTATACGACGACCGGGGTGTTGTTTACGACCGGTTCAGCCGGGGTACTGGGAGTGCTGGGGGTACTGGGAGTACTCGGGGTGCTCGGTGTACTGGGAGTACTCGGAGTGCTCGGGGTACTCGGAGTGCTGGGCTGCTCGGTCTTGCTTCCGCAGGCCGCCATGCTGGCGATCACCATGGCGCATACGAGGACGAGAGCCAGTAATTTCTTTGATTTCATTGCTTTCCTCCTTAAAAGTTAAAAGTTAATTAAATCATCTTTATCATAAAGGCTTACGCCTTATTGAACTGTTCCTCGGCGTAGGGGCAGGCCAGGAAGTGGCCCGGGGAGACCTCGTTCAAGGGGATGTCCCCCGCGGTGCACCTCTCGCTGCAGTACTCGCAGCGGGCGGCGAAGCGGCAGCCGGGCTTGGGATCTATGGGTGAGCTTACCTCGCCCCTTATGACCTTGGCCTTCCTCATGCGCATGGTGATGTCGGGCACCGGTATGGCCGAAAGCAGGGCCTTGGTGTAGGGGTGGAGAGGATTCCTGAAGAGCTCCGCATATCCCGCCTTTTCGACGCATTTGCCCATGTACATGACCATGATGTCGTCGGAGATGTGCTTTACCACCGACATATCGGGGGTTATGAACATGTAGGTGAGGCCTCTGTCCTCCTGAAGATCCATCAGAAGGTTCAGTATCTGGGCCTGTATGGACACGTCCAGGGCGCTCACGGGCTCGTCGCAGACTATGAACTTGGGGTTGCAGGCAAGGGCTCTTGCGACGCAGGCCCTCTGCCTTCTTCCTCCGTCCAGCTCGTGGGGGTAGGAGTTGACCAGACGCTGGGCCAGGCCTACGGTATCCATCAGCTCCTTGGTCCTCTTATCGAGCTCCGCCTTGCTGCCGCAGATGTGGTGGACTTTCAGCAGCATCGCTATGGAGTCGGAGATGGTCTGCCTGGGGTTTAGGCTGGAGTAGGGATCCTGGAAGATCATCTGCATGTCCACCCTTATGGGCCTCATCTCCTTGGGATCCAGGTCCGTGATGTCCCTTCCCTCAAAGAGTATCCGCCCATCGGTGGGCTCCAGCAGCTTTACTATGGTCCTGCCCAGGGTGCTCTTTCCGCAGCCCGATTCTCCGACGACTCCCAGAGTCTTGCCCCTGTCTATGGAGATGTTGATGTCGTCCACGGCGTGGAGCTTTCTCTTTTTAACGTCGAAGTACTTCTTAAGACCTACGGTCTGTATCATCGGGACGCCGGCAGTGTTCTCGTTCATCAGATCACCTCCTCTTCATTGCCGCCGAAAAGATGGCAGCGTATGGAGTGAGTACCGTTTACATATACCGGAGCCTTGGTCTTTTTGCATATCTCCATGCAGTGGGGGCATCTCTCGGAGAATGAGCAGCCTTCGGGAAGATCCGAAGGATCGGGCATCAGGCCTTCTATGGGCGAGAGCCTCGGAGTCTCCTCGTTGAGGTTGGGTATGGCGCCGAAGAGGCCCACGGTGTAGGGATGATGCTTGTCGCCGGTGTAGATGTCCTTGAGAGTTCCCACCTCTATGAGCTCGCCGGCGTACATGACCGCGACCCTGTCGCAGGTCTGGGCGACTATGCCCAGATCGTGGGTGATCATGATCATGGCCATGCCCAGCCTCTCCCTCAGCTCGTCCATCATGGCCAGTACCTGGGCCTGGATGGTGACGTCGAGAGCGGTGGTGGGTTCGTCGGCTATGAGCAGGTCGGGTTCGCACGAGAGGGCCATGGCTATGACCACCCTCTGCTTCATGCCGCCCGAGAACTGGTGGGGATACTCGACTTTTCTTTCGGGTGGAATGCCCACGAGGCTAAGCACCTCTTCGACACGGGCTTCCACCTGGTTTCTGGGAAGGTCCAGATTGTGGTAGTGGATCGCTTCCGCTATCTGGCTTCCGACGGTCATGACCGGGTTTAAGGCGGTCATGGGATCCTGGAATATCATGGCTATGCGCTGGCCTCTTATGCCGTAGCGCATCTCCTCTTCGTGAAGCTCCAGGAGGTTTCTTCCGTCCAGCTCTATGGAGCCTTTGGTTATGCGGCCGGTGCGGTCGGGCAGCAGCCTCATTATGGTCAGGGCCGTGGTGGTCTTGCCGGCTCCGGTCTCGCCCACCAGTCCAACGGTCTCGCCCTTGTTTATCTCTAGGTCGATGCCGTTGACGGCCTTTACCGTCTCGTCGTCGGTGCGGTATTCGACGTACAGATCTTTTATTTTCAGCAGCAGATCGCTCATCTCGCACCTCCTTAATCCTTAAGACGCGGGTCGAGAGCGTCTCTCAATCCGTCGCCCACCAGGTTGAAGGACAGAGCCGTGATCACCACTATGGCGCCGGGTATGATGCACATATAGGGCTCGGTGCGCAGGTTCTCTCTGGAGGACGCGATCAGGGCGCCCCACTCCGGGTTGGGCGGCTGTACGCCCAGGCCCAGGTAGCTTAAGGAAGCCGCGGTGAGCATCTCGGTGGCTATGCCCTGGGAGAAGAGGACTATGACGGGACCCAGGCAGTTGGGTATGATCTGGGTGAGGACTATCCTGAAGTCGGACATTCCGGCGCATCTGGCGGCCTCGACGAATTCCCTGTCCGCTATGCCCAGAACGGTGGAGCGGACCAGCCTGGCGTGTTTCGCTATTATGCTTATGCCCAGGGCCAATATCAGGCTTATGGCGTTGGTGCCCAGGGCGCTGACCACGCACATGGCCAGCAATGTCGAGGGTATGGCCATCATCATGTCCATTATCCTCATGGCGATCTCGTCGAAGACCCCTCCCGTGTATGCCGCGATGGACCCTATCAGTCCCCCGACCACCGTGCCGAAGAGCTCGGTGACTATTCCTATGGTGAGGGATATGCGGGCTCCGTATACGACTCTTGCGAATATGTCGCGGCCGTATATGTCGGTGCCGAACCAGTGCTTGGCCGAGGGCGGCTGCTTCCTTTCCTTGGTCTGGTTGTAGACCAGGTCGGGATCGAGCCACAGGTTGGCGGTCATGGCTACGAGGATCAGGAATATTATGAAGTAAAGGGAAATCATGCTGCTCTTGTTCTTGCGCAGGCTTCTCCAGATCTGCTGAGCAGGGCTTTGCTTTCCGGTCTTTTTCTTTTTGGCCTTAACGGCTTCACTGTTTGCCATCGATCTCCACCTCCTTTACTTCTTTGAACCGGCGTACTTCGCCTTGATGCGGGGGTCGATGAACGCGTAGACTATGTCGACTACGAGCATTACGACGGCGAAGAAGAAGGCTAAAAAGAGGACGCAGGCCATGACGGTGGGCTCATCCTTGGCCTTGATGCTGAGAACTATGAGGGAGCCTATGCCCGGAAGGGAGAAGACGTTCTCGCATACGGTGGAGCCTCCCAGCACCGTTCCGAAGGTGCTTCCTATGGTGGTTATGACGGGAAGCAGGGCGTTCTGAAGGGCGTGCTGGTAAATGACCTTCCTGTTGGGGACGCCCTTTGCCCTGGCAGACCTGATGTAGTCCTCCCTTATGCACTCGAGCATCGTCGAGCGGGTCATCCTGAGTATGCGGCAGGACGCGACCACGGCGGTACAGGTCACGGGCATTATGTAGCCCTTCCAGGTGAGCACCCCGCTGGCGGGAAGCCAGCCAAGGTACAGGGCGAATACCAGTATCAGTATCATGGCGAACCAGAAGGTGGGGGTCGCGACGAACACGGTCGACAGGACTCGCATCAGGTTGTCGCCCACCGAGTTCTGCTTGACCGCGGAATAGACGCCCAGGGGGACTCCTATGACCGTCGCGACTATGATGTTCATGGTCGTGAGCCTTAAGCTCACCGGGAGCCTCGGGGCTATGTCCTCAAATACCGGCGAGCCCGTCCTCCAGGACGTTCCGAAATCCAGCTTGGTGACTATGTTGAAGAGATACAGGGCGTAGCGCTCGACGAAGCTCTTGTCCAGACCCATCTCGTGGCGGAGCTGGTTCACCTGCTCCACCGTGGCCTCGGCGCCCAGTATGTTTCTTGCCGGGTCGCCCGGAGTCATTTCGAGTATGCTGAAAACTATCAGTGATACGCCCAGAAGTATGGGGATCATCAGGAATAATCTTTTTATTACGTATTTTATGATCATCCGATGCTTATTCCTCCTTTCTTTCAGCGGTCCGTAAGGGGGATCTATCTCGAGGAGGCCCTGAGGCGGGCTGCCTCCACGAAGCTTTCCATCAGGGTCTTTGCCCTTTCATCGAAGATGAGCACCTCGGGATGGTACTGGAAGGTTATGCAGTACCAGTCGGGGTCGGTGGTCTCCATGCCCTCGACCGTCCCTTCGGGGCCCCAGGCGTTGGCGATGAAGCCGGGGGGACAGGTCTCAACGAACTGGCAGTGCATGGAGTTGACCATCCACGGTCCGCTTCCGACTATGGCCGCGAGGCGGCTGTTCTTTTCGATGTCGACGGAATGGGTCGGGTAATAGTACGAGGTCTTCTGGCTGTGGTTGGGAAGGGTCTCCTCGCTTAAAGTCCCGCCCAGGCTCTCGCATATGATCTGGTGTCCTCTGCAGGAGCCGATCATGGGGAGCTTTATATCCTTGCCTGCCCTTACCAGGGCGCATTCGGCAAGGCTCCTCTTGGGCTGGGTCTCCATGAGCTTGGGCTGCACGGCTGCCTTGGGAGCGGTGGACAGGCCGCCTCCCGAAAAGTATATACCGTCCAGGCGCCTCACCATGTCGGCGGCCTCTTCGGCGGAATCGCTTCCTGCCACGGGGGGTATCATCACAGGCCGCCCTCCCGCCTTCCATATCGCGTCGCAGTACCAGGCGTAGACGTGGTACAGGGGGTAGCGGGAAATGTCGGGCGCGCGTTCGCTGCTGTCGCAGCAGCTTATGCCTATCAGCGGTCTGTACATGGCCTACTCCTCGACGGGTATTTCCACGTCGTAGAGGGGCGGATACTGCTGGCAACCGAACACGTCGCCCTCTCCGAAGGAACCGGAGGGACGGAGCCTGTTGATGGTGAACTTGATGGCAAGGCCCGGATCGAACTCGACGAAGTCGGCTATCCTCTCCATGGGGATGCCGAAGAGGTTCGCCACGTATTCCTTGTTCAGGACCTTGGAGTTCTTGACCATCTCATAGGTCTCCTTCTCACGGAAGATTATGTCGAAGGTTATGCGGTCGGTGCCGGCGTTCTTGCTGCGTATAGTCTTAGCGAGATCAACGAGCTTAACTGTTTTCATCGATGTTTCCTCCTTACTCGCCTACGGTGATCATTTTGATGGGGAAGAGCTCGAGGGGATCGTCCACCGCCACGGTGTGGTCCATGGTCCAGGTGTAGGCGTCGGAGATGGGGGTCACCTCGTCGAGTATGAAGGCCGCGGTACCGGCGGTGCCCTTTACCTCGGGGAGTCGGGCGTAGAAGATCTGGCGGGTGCCTATGAGGGTGGCCTCCTGGGCCTTCTTCTGATCCTTGGATACGCCTTCGACGACCACCAGCAGCTCGTGGCTCTTGGTCTCCTTTATGGGTTCAAGGTCGCCCATGACGCCGTTCTTTCCGAAGATGCGGTAGCTCAGCTCGTAGCCGCCCTCGGGGAAGCGCTCTGCACACTGGGACTTGGCCCAGTCTATGACCTTGTCTATGTTCTTGATGGTGTAGGGATCGCGTATTCCGGCCATGCCCAGGTAGCGGTAGCCTACCCTGCCGGAGCCCTCGAGCTTTACCTTGATCTTGCCCTCGATGGGTATGAACTTGGCGCCAGTGATGCGGCAGGTCTTCTCGTCGTACTGCTCGTACTCGCACTCGCTCATGTCCATCATTCCGCCGGCTACGTACTCGTAGTAGGGGTTGGTGCGCTCGTACATGGCGTGGCCCGCGACGGAGGCGATGGTGCAGCGCTGGAAGGGCGCCATGGCGGTGACCTTTACGTCATCCTTGGTTATGGTTCCTATGACCGACTCCTTGGCTCCGTAAGGCTCGCAGCAGAAGCTGGCGCACTCCAGGACCTTGCCGGCATAGTAGGAAACGTTCTCGGGGAAGCCTTCGTAGATGGCGGGAGCGGCGAAGACCGCCACGTCGCTGGAACGTCCGCCTATTATGACGTCGGCGCCCATCTCAAGGCACTTGATGAAGGGGTGGACTCCGGCGACGGCGACTATGCGGTCGGTGGCGTCCAGCTCTTCCATGGTGAGGTTGCTGCGGCTGTTTAAGCCTTCGATGGCCTCGCCGTTGATCATCTTCTGGCGTATGTATTCCTTGTCGACCTCGGAATAGAAATAGGCCAGCTTAAAGGGAGCCAGGTTGTGCTTCTTCGCCATGTCCTTGATGAAATCGACGTACATGTCGACCCTGCTGTTGGTTCCGGTATCGCCGGAGGAGCCTATGATCATGGGCACGCCCTGCTCGCGGGATTTGAGGAGCATCAGCTCCAGGTCGTGATACTGGTGGACGGGGTGGCTGGCGCAGACGTCGGCTCCCAGAGGTACGGGGCCTATGTCATCGCTGCCGCTGTCGCAGCAGTAATAGTCGGGGTGGGTGTCAGCCCCGATGTAAAAGCTTCCCTCCTTGGTAGGGGCGAAGCCGAGATGGCCGTTGGGCGAGATCAGTCTGAGTACTTCTTTTTTCAATGTCTCATGCCTCCATTCTTGGTTCTTTAAGGCCGTATATATTGCGGTCAATGATAAACAAATTATGAGCGGGAATATAAAATAATGAACGGACATGTTGTTATAACATGTTATTTCCTGATTTAATTATAGAAAGGCTATAGCCCCGCGTCAAGTGATTTTTACGTAACCGTTTCGGCGAAACAGGCGTTTAAAAAAAATAATTATGACATCTTGAACAACATGTATTGTGTTGTTATAATGTAAACGGACACTCCGAACATAGAGGAAAGGAGGACCCTCATGCTTTCCCACGATTCCTCGAGACCCCTATACAGCCAGGTGGAGGACGAGCTCAGAAAAAAGATACTCTCCGGCGAATACCCTCCCCACAGCAAGCTGCCTTCTGAGATGGAGCTCTGCGCCCAGTTCTCGGTAAGCCGCATAACCATCAGGCGGGCCATAGTGAACCTTGAGACCTCGGGCATGATATACACGGTCCACGGCAAGGGGACCTTCGTAAAATCCAACAGGATAAATTCAGACCTCAAAAAGATACGCCCCTTCGGCGAGACCCTGGCCCAGGAGGGTCATCAGGGCTACACCAGGGTCAACTCATACCGCGACTACCAGCTCACCGATTTCGACAAGATCATGGGCTTTACCGACTGGGAAGCCGCCACCGAAATAAGCCTCACCGGCTATTCGATGGACGAGCCCGTGGTCCTCTACAAGTCGGTGATCAGGGCTCCCTACGGCGCCATGATGAAGGATAAGATGTTCGAGATGGAGAAGAACAACATACCCTTCAGCACCTTCGACCTTTACCCCGAGACCGGGCTGGTGCTGGCCAGGGTCGACCAGAGGGTGCTGGCAATCAACGCCGACGCGGAGCTGGCGAGGGTATTGAACCTTAAGCAGGGGGACGCGGTGCTGGTGCTGGATTCGTCGCTGGTGGACATAGACAACAGGCTGGTGGAAAGAAAAAAGGGCTATTACCGCACCGACAAATACTCCTTCAAGATATACAGGGAAGTATAAGCGCGGCAAAGCCCGCGGGCTTAAAACGCAAAAAGATCCCGAAAGCCCAAAAAACCGGCTAAGCGCCGGCCGTAAAATTAAAAAAGAGAGGTCAAAGGGCCCCCTCATAAAACAGTTTTATAGTTTTCAGGAATGGCATGATCTTCGGGTCATGCCATTTCCTGTGTCATCAGTTCACTCAGCGGGATGAACCCAATCAGATCATAGCAGATGTGGATGCTCTGGTGGCGTTTTCCGCTGCTTTTATCAGGCGCCCCGACATAGATTGCCTTTATCAGCTCATGAGCTGCGTACGGTGTTAATTCCGTCAACTCTGCATACTTTCTGACCTTAAGAATGAATTGTTCAAGATTCTGGTTCTGTTGTTCCTGTGTTTCGATTTCCTGCCGTAAGACTTCCGCTTCCGCTTTCAGATCACGCTGCTCGTCCTCATAGGCCTGACTCATCATAGTGAAACGGTCATCACTGATCCGGGATGCCACATTGTCCTCATACAGACGGATGAACAGACGATCAAGTTCCTGAATACGCTTCTCATCCTTTTCGAGTTGCTTCCGCTTTACCCGAAGAGTCTCTTTGCTTTCCGCTTGAAGCCTGGCCTCCATGATTGACCTGAAGTGACCTTCATAGTGACCTACGTACCAGATGACTTCTTTGAGATGCGCCCAGACCATTTGTTCCAGAACAACAGCCCTAATGAAATGGGCAGAACAGCTTCCCGTATTGCTCCGATAGTTCGAACAGACGAAATGATCCTGCCGTTCCTCGTAGTAGCTGGTGGTACAGTAGTACATTCTGGATTTGCAGTCTGCGCAGTAGACCAAACCGGAAAACATATGGGACTTACCTGTTTTGGTTCGACGATGCCTCTGCGACCGGATCTCCTGAACCTTCTCGAACACTTCCGGATCGATAATCACCGGTTGGGTGTTGTAAAAGATCGCCTGCTTCTCTACCGGATTTTCTCTGGTCTTTTTGTCCCAGATCGAATTGGTATAAGTCTTGAAGTTCACGGTGCAGCCGGTGTAGTCACGATGTTCCAATAAATCAACTACGGTAGCTTGATCCCAATAGTACGGATCGGAAGGAGCGGAATGAGGTGTTTTTCTGCCTTTTTGCAAAGCATAGGCCGTTGGAGTCAAGATTCTTTCTTCCCGTAGCTGCTTTGCGATCTGCATCGGCCCCCGGCCTTCCATACAGAGATCGAAGATGTGCCTGACTACCTTGGCGGCCTCTTTATCATCGATCCACTGTTTGGGATTCTCCGGATCTTTGATATAGCCGAAGGGCGGATTGGTTGTGAGGTGTTCGCCACGTTCACCCTTGGCCTTGTTGACCGCGCGGATCTTCCGACTGGTGTCTCTGGCGTAAAACTCGTTGAACCACATCCGGATCCCGGCGAAGTCATTGTCTACGCTGTTCTGATTGGCAGAATCGAAATTGTCGTTGATGGCGAT
>JAFRWQ010000233.1 GCA_017437925.1 Bacillota bacterium | reverse complement strand
TGCAGGAGCGAGATGGTCATGCACATTGAGGACGCCGGCATACCCGTAAAATACCATCACCCCGAGGTCTCCGCCAGCGGCCAGTTCGAGATCGAGCCCAAGCTGGGCGAGGTCGTTAAGATGGCCGACGCCACCATGATGATCAAGTACATCATCAAGAATACCGCCATGGCCCACGGCATGAGCGCGACCTTCATGCCCAAGCCCGTCTACGGCGAGGCGGGCAGCGGAATGCACGTCCACATGCTGCTGATGAAGGGGGACGAGCCGGTCTTTTCCGACGACGCGGGCTATTCCCACCTCTCCGAGACCGCCCATTACTTCATGGGAGGACTCTTAAAGCACATCGCCTCCCTCTGTGCCATCACCAACCCCAGCACCAACTCCTTCAAGAGGCTGATCCCCGGTTTTGAGGCCCCGGTCACCGTTGGCTACGCCACCTCCAACCGCAGCGCCGTCATCAGGATCCCGGCCTACGCCAAGAACCCCGAGACCAGAAGGTTCGAGCTGAGGAACCCGGACGCTACCTGTAATCCCTACTTCGCCTACGCCGCCATACTGATGGCGGGTCTGGACGGAGTGAAGAATAAAATAGATCCCCACGCCAACGGCTGGGGGCCCTACGACTTCAACCTTTACACCCTGCCCGAAGAGGAGAAGAAGAAGCTGAAGGGCCTGCCCGCGACCCTTGAAGAGGCCTTAAACGCCCTCGAGCACGACCACGATTACCTTACCGCGGGAGGAGTCTTCCCCGAGGATCTGCTCGAAGGCTTCATCAAGGCCAAGAGGGAAGAGTGCTCGGCCATCAGCAGGATACCCACTCCGGCTGAGTTCGACAGGTACTACAACGTTTAGGGATCAAGGCTTTATGATCCGGCCCCGACCTTTCGGCGGGACCGGATCTTTTTTTATACCCGCGACGCCGAAAGCCGCGCTTTTAGCTTGAAGAAACTCTTGACACAATAAATATACTTGGTATAATAAATATACCAAGAGAACAAACGTTTGCGATGGACATATCAGAGCTCACGGCCTATGCCGAGGAAAAATACAATATTAAAGAGGAGCGCCGCTGGGCCGACCTGCCCGGCTTTTCCATACTCATCGACCCGGTCAGCGGCAGGACCGCGGCTCTTTTGATGCGCCAGTGGGATCCTGAGCTGGGAGAGGAGGTCCAGGTCTGCGACATACGCTGCGGAGCCGGGGCGGCAGGGGAGTTCAGCTCCCCCTGCGTCACCTCCCCCTTCCGCATGAGGGGAAACCAGTGGACCGGGGTCAGGTTCGGAAGGGACACCGACCCCGGGACCGTGTTCGCCCTGCTTGATAAGGCCCTTGCCCCTCCGGAAAAGAAGAGCATACTCTTCACTCTTGACAGCCTCATGCCCCCTGCGGAGCTTTCGGCCGGTACGGTCTATAAGGATACCCCGCTTCCCGCGCCCGGCGCGGCGGGAGGAACTGTCCTTGAGATCCCCGAAAGGATAGAGGAGCTCATGAAGATGTACGGAAAGCCGGAAGGCTCCTTTGCCGAAAAGTGCAGGAATTTCTTCGCGCAGGCGAGGCTCATGGAGGACTATGAGGACAGCGCCCGCTGGGAGGGCGAGTTCCGCCGCTACTTCGCGACTTACCGCGACCTTCGCATCGACCAGCTTAGAGGCTATTTCACCTGGAGGAGCGGGGTGAGAAGGGGAGAGTACGCTCCCGTCTGCGCCTCATTTGTATATATCTACATTTACGAGCTGCTCAACGGCATAGGGGCGGGCCCCGCCGAAGAAAGCCTGAAAAAGCTGAAAGAGCTTGAAAAGTGTTATGTCGATAAAGGCCTGGGCGACAGGAACATGAAGAAGAACCTGCGCCGCTGGATGTTCGAGTTCGCCGTGGTGAAGGGTCTGAACTCGGGAATAGCCCTGTCCCTGGACGACCCTAAGGCGGTGAGCCTGGACGAAGCCCTCTGCGTCCTTAAGGAACCGGATGAGAAGGGCGACAAAGAGCTGTACGACGCCCTGGTCTTCGTCGGGGGAGAGAACCTTCCCAAGTCTTCGGTGATGAAAAAGAGGCCCGAAGACGGCGCAAGGCTCTTCGCCATGATATGGAGGGAAGCGTCAAAGGCCTTCAGCACCGAAAAAAAGGACTTCTTCACCCTCTGCTTCGGCCCCAAGGGCTACATGCGCTGGTACCCCCTGGATAACGCGGTCTATTGGGAGCAGAACAGAAAGGACAGGGACTACTTCCTGGATCCCTGCCGCAGCTACAGCGTGAGGGACGGGCTCTGGGCGGAGCACAGCGTAAGGCCCCAAAGCCATGATCTCAGCCTCTTCGAAGGGTTCTTAAGGGAGGCCGACAGAAAGCTGAGGCTTTACCTTAAGACCGGCCACCCCTTAAAGGAGAGGGCGTCCGACAGCTGGGCCTCCCCCCTGATCGACAGGGTCACAGCGGAGTACGAAAGGGAGAAGGCAGAGGCCGCAAGGCCCAAAGTCACCATAAGCTTTTCCGAGCTCGACAGGATAAGGGAGGACGCCCTCGCGACCCAGGGCAGCCTTCTCACCGAAGAGGACAAAAGGGAGGCGGAGGAGTTATCCGCGGTCGATAAGGGCGGAACCGGATGCCTTGATGCAGGGCCCGGGGAAGTAAAGCCCGCAGGGTCCGGGATCGGAAAGTCCGACGGCAGTCAGGGGCCCGGATACTGTCCCGCAGTCATTGGCCTCAGCCCCGAGCTGCTGGAGGTATTAAGGCTCGTCCTTTCCGGTACCTCCCCAAAGGCCTTCTTAAGACAGAACCATATGCTGGCCGAGATCGCGGCCGATACCATAAACGAAGCCCTGTTCGATGAGGTAGGAGACACCGTCCTCATCTGCGAAGGCGAGGAGCTGGCCCTCATCGACGACTACAGGGAAGACATAATTCGCATGCTTGGAGGTGACGCTGATGAGCGATGAAAACAAAAGAGTGCCCAGGCGCATAGCCCAGACCCTGCTCAACTCCCTCAAGGGGGGAGTGGTGCCCAGGGTGGGCCTGCCGTATATCGCGGTGGGACGCAAGGCCGAGATCGAGGCCCTGCTTCGCGATGTCGAGATCATCGGCGAAGGGGGGGCGTCCTTCCGCTTCATAGTGGGCCGATACGGCTCGGGCAAGAGCTTCCTTCTGCAGATCATAAGGAACTACGTGATGGACAGGGGCTTCGTGGTCGCCGACGCTGACCTTTCGCCTGAGAGGAGGCTGCAGGGGACCAGGGGCCAGGGCCTCGCCACCTATAGGGAGCTCATAGGCAACCTTTCCACCAGGACCAAACCCGAGGGAGGGGCTTTAGGCCTGGTCCTCGACCGCTGGATCAGCGGGCTTCAAAGCGAAGCCGCCCTTGAGAGCGGCCTTCTTCCGGGAGATCCCGCCCTCAGCGCCCTGGTCGATAAGAAGATATATCAGGTGACCTCGTCTGTCAGCGAGCTGGTCCACGGCTTTGAGTTCGCGAGGCTCCTCTCCCTCTACTACCACGCCGCTGTGGAAGGGGACGACGACGCCAAAGCCAGGGTCGTACGCTGGTTCAGGGCCGAATACAGCACAAAAAGCGAAGCGAGGGACGCCCTGGGGGTAAACATCATCATCACCGACGACGACTGGTACGACTACCTCAAGATCTTCGCCCTCTTCTTCCGCCTGGCGGGCTACACGGGCCTGATGATAATGATCGACGAGCTGGTCAACATATACAAGATACCCAACTCGATCACCCGCCAGTACAATTACGAGAAGCTGCTCACCATGTACAACGACGCCCTCCAGGGGAAGGCAAGGTATATGGGCATACTGATGGGGGCGACTCCCCAGGCGGTGGAGGACAAGAGGAGGGGGATCTACAGCTACGAAGCCCTGCGCTCCCGCCTTGCTGAGGGACGCTTCTCGGCCCCCGGCATGAGGGACATGCTGGCTCCCGTCATCCGCCTCGACCCCCTCACCCCCGAAGAGATGCTGGTCCTCTGCGAAAAGCTGGCGGATCTTCACGCCGGGCTCTACTCCTACGAAAGAAAGGTCGGGACCGACGACCTGGCCGTCTTTATCAGGACCGAGTTCGAACGCATAGGGGCCGACTCCAACATCACCCCCCGCGAGGTCATAAGGGACTTCATCGAGCTCCTCGATATCATGTACCAGAACCCCGGCGCGACCATAGAGGGGCTTTTGGGCTCCGGCTTTGAGTTCGCGGCCTCCGGGGCCGTTTCAGATGACGCGGACGAAGGCTTCGTCCGGTTTACGGTGTAGGCTATGGATACCTTCAGCAGATACGCGCCCTTCATACAGGACTATATCTACCGCTCCGGCTGGAGGAGCCTCAGGGCGGTGCAGAACGCCGCGGGAGACGCCATCTTCGGCAGCGACAAAAACGTGCTGCTCACCGCCTCCACCGCCTCGGGCAAGACGGAAGCGGCCTTCTTTCCCATACTCACCCTTCTCGACGAAGACCCCTCGTCCACGGTGGGCGTCCTATACATAGCCCCCTTAAAGGCCCTGATCAACGACCAGTTCATAAGGCTGGGGGAGCTCTGCGAGGAAGCCGGGATCAAAGTCACCCGCTGGCACGGGGACGCCTCCCAGTCGCAGAAGAGGAACCTGCTCAAAAAACCGCAGGGGATACTCCAGATCACACCGGAGTCGCTGGAATCCCTCATGATCAACAAGCACAACCTGATACCCTCCCTCTTCGGAGACCTCAGGTTCATAGTCATAGACGAGATCCACTCGCTGCTGCGCTCCGACCGGGGCAGCCAGACCTTCTGCCTCATAGAAAGGCTTTGCAGTACCGCCGGCTGCGACCCCAGGAGGATAGGGCTTTCCGCGACCATAGGAGATCCGGAAAAGGCCGGCGAGTTCCTCTCGGCGGGAAGCGGAAGGGGGACCCTCATACCCCGTTTCGACGGGGGAAGGGAAGTATGGCGCCTTTCGATGGAGCACTTTTTTAACTCGGCTCCCCAGGCGGACGAGGGGAGGCCGGAGCTTTCGGCAGCCGAGGCGATCGAGCCCGCGACCGACAGCGCGCCCAGGGCCGCGGACCCGGGCATGGGCTACATTTTCGAGCACACCAGGGGCAAAAAGTGCCTTATATTCACCAACTCGAGGGAGGAGTGCGAGACGGTCTGCCAGTGCCTCAGGCAGTACTGCGAGGCCAACGGCGAGCCCGACCGCTTCCTCATACACCACGGCAACCTATCCGCTTCCTACAGGGAGAGCGCGGAAGAGGACATGAAGGACGACGATTCCCTCATGAGCGTCTGCGCCACCGCGACTCTGGAGCTCGGCATAGACATAGGAAGGCTTGAGCGGGCTTTCCAGATAGACGCCCCCTTCACGGTCTCGGGCTTTCTTCAGCGCATGGGCCGCACCGGAAGAAGGGGAGACCCGGCCGAAATGTGGTTCGTCATGAGGGAGAGCCACCCCGAGGCCAGGGCCCTGCTCTTCGACATGATACCCTGGTACCTGGTGCAGGGCATAGCCCTGGTCCAGCTCTACATAGAAGAGCGCTTCGTTGAGCCGCCCAGAATGGACAAGCTGCCGTACTCCCTGCTTTACCACCAGGTCATGAGCACCCTGGCATCCTGCGGGGAGATGACCCCTGCGGAGCTTGCTTCGAGGGTGCTGACCCTTTCCGCCTTCAGGCGAGTAAGCCAGGACGACTTAAGGACGCTTCTGCTCCATCTGCTTGAGACCGACCACATACAGAGGACCGAAAACGGCGGCCTGATAGTGGGTCTTGCAGGCGAAAGGATAGTAAACGACTACAAGTTCCTTGCAGTCTTTAAGGAGAACGTGGAATACACCGTGAGGGCCGGGTCTGAACAGCTGGGCACCATAGTGAAACCGCCTCCCGTCGGGGACAAGATCGCCATCGCGGGCAGGGTCTGGGTGGTCGAAGAGGTGGACCACAAGAGGCACGAGGTCTACTGCAGCCTGGTCAAGGGGAATATCCCGGCTTACTTCGGCGACGTGCCGGGAGACATACACACCCGAATACTTGAGCGCATGAAGAGGGTGCTGGCTGAGGACAGGTCTTACCCCTACCTGATGCGCCACGCTGCGGCCAGGCTCGAGCAAGCCAGGGAGACCTTCCGCAAGGCGGAGATAGGAGAAAAGCCTCTGGTCAACCTGGGAGGGAACATGTGGGTCCTCTTCCCCTGGCTGGGAAGCTACGCCTTCCTCGCAATGGAGCGCTTCCTAAAGATACGCTGCGCCAAAAGGCTGGGCCTTAAGGGACTTAATTCTTCGCGGCCCTACTACATCCAGTTCACCATGCAGGCAAGCGAAGAGGAGTTCTACGAGATACTGAAGGACGAAGCCTCAAAGGACTTCGACCCCATGGAGCTGGTCTACCCGGGTGAGGTCCCGGTCTTTGAGAAATACGACGAATACGTGCCCGAGGAGCTGGTGCGCAAGGGCTTCGGCCTGGGCGTTCTGGATACCGAAGGAATGAAAGAGCGTATACTCGGCTGGGACGACCCCCGCTGAAGAAAGGAGGAGAAAATGTCAGAAAAGATATCCGGCGAAGACCGCGGCCCCGCGGCAAGGCTCCTCCTCATACTGGAGGGCAGGTGGAGGTCCAGGATACTTTACAGCCTCCTCTTAAGGGACAGCGCCCGCTTCGTTGAGCTTAAAAAGGATCTTCCCGGCATCACCAACACCATGCTGGCGAGAGGCCTTAAAGACCTTGAATATTTCGGCCTCGTAAAGCGCAGGCAGTACAGCGAGATACCGCCCAGGGTCGAGTATTCCCTGACCGGGATGGGAAGGGACCTGGCCCCGGTCTTCGAGGCTGTCCTCAGATTCAGCCTCCGCCACGAGGACGAGCTGGCCGCTTTCGATGAAGGGCTGAGCGATGTATCGGATGATATGAGGCTGTAAGGCTTTCCGCCTTCGGTCAGCGGCAGAGCGATGCCCCGCAGGACCTGAGGCTTTTGGCCTTTCTCCCAGGAAAGCATTACAACGAACTTAAAAGCGCGCAGGCTTTAAAACAGGCCCGCGCGCTTTTGCGTGTCGTTCTTATGCGATCTGATGCCGAAAGGCGGTCTAGTACTGCACCTTCCACATGTAGCGGCGCAGCTTCATGGAGTGTCCGGTCGCGGCTTCCAGGTGGGTGTTGAAGACTCCGCAGATCGCGGTGGCAAGGAGGGGAGCGAAGAACTCCCTGACGGACTCCTTGAGCCCGAGGATGCCCAGGGCCTCGGTGTCGATGGTGTAGATCTTGTCGGCGTAGCGGGGCAGGAAGGCTGCCATGCGCTCGTCCATGACGCGGGTAGCACCGGTGCCCATCATGAGCAGGAAACAGGCGTCCTTGTCGGTGATCTCAAGAGGGCCGTGGAAAAATTCGCCGCAGTGGATGCAGGCGGAGTTCTTCCACTGCATCTCCATCAGTATGCAGTGGGTCTCGATGTAGGCGGAGGACCAGACGGAGCCGCTGGCCAGGGTGTAGATGAGCTTCTCGTCTTTGCAGCCTTCGGCGAAGCGCTCGGCTTCGGGCAGGCACTTTTTCTGGGCTTCGGCGACCATCCCGTCGTAGAGGGCAAAGCTCTCCATGGCGTCGTCGTACTTGTCCCAGCCCTCCAGCTGGTGCAGCAGCTCCATGCAAAGGCGCAGCACCCTGCATTCCTTTTACTGCGAGGGGATGAGGTCCGGCCCGTAGCTGTAGTCGAGCATGTAGTCGGCGTAATCGAAGAGGGGAGGCTGCTCGGCGTAGGAGAAGGCTATGACGGTCGCTCCGGCTTCTTTTGCGGTCCTGGCGGCGTCGACGGTCTCGGGGGTGTTGCCCTGCTGGGAGGTCACGATGACTACGCTGTCCTTGCCGAGGGCGACGGAGTGGGCTGTGCAGAACTCTCTGGCGTTCTGCCAGTGCACGGTAAGGGTCTTGCTCTCCTTTTCGAGCAGGTACTTGGCGGGGTACATGGCGGCTATGGAGCCTCCGCAGGCCGCGAAGAACAGGTGCTTTACGCTGTGCTCCGCAAGCAGCTTCGCCACGGTGTCTTTTTCGTTCATCTTCATGTCTGATTCTCCTGTGTATCTTTGATTATAACTGGTTGGATCTATAGTTTAGTATTGCTGAGGGATGCCCGGCGATCCATCGCTTCGGGGTCCTGCCTCAGGCATCCTACCTCGGCACTGCTTCCAGCTCGGTGTTGGTGTAGCGCTCGCCCATGCCGAAGGCTCCGTGGGTCATGCAGACAGAGGCTGCGAAATCGGCGGCTTTGTCGAGGCTTCTCGCGATCTTTTCATCCTCGGTCTCGCCCGGCAGGCTCTCGTCCAGGAAGTTGATCAGGAAGGTAGTCAGGAAGGCGTCCCCGGCGCCCAGGGTGTCGACCGCTTCGACAAGATGGGCCGGCTGGCGGTATATCTTGCCCTTATATGACAGCAGAGCTCCCTCGGAACCCATGCTGGCTTCGACCATGGGGCAGCCCAGTCCATGGATCTTTTCAAAGAGGGCGGGAGCCTTTTCTGCTCCTCCGCTTCCAAGAGACACTATTGCGCAGTCTATGTTTGGGCAGACCTTTTCCAGCTGCTCGTCGGTAAAGCGGTTGGAGAAGTCGTAGCTCACGAAGGGCTTAAGGGGCCTGAGGAGCTTCATGCTGTCATCCATGAAGCTGAAGCAGCTGACGTGGATCAGGTCGAAGCCGTTGAGATATTCGAGATCTTCGTCATCCAGGACCAGAGGATGGTGCCTTAGGGCTCCGCCCCTGTTGCTCCTCACGAAGACCCTGTCCCCGTCCACCAGAGTCACCTGGGCCCTGCCGTTCTCGCCGGGATACTGCCTCGCCCTGGGAAAGTCCACGCCGTGGGCCCTGAGGGCGTTCATTATGAGCTCGGCGGGCCTGTCGTCGCCGAAGACCCCAAGATACGAGGCGTCTGCCCTCTGCATGGCCGCGTAGACCGCGAAATTGAGGGTGTTTCCGCCGGGGAAGATGGTCTCCAGGGAGAGGTACTGATCGACCACGTTGTCGCCGAGACCTATGACTTTAAGCATCTTCGACCTTCCTTCCGGACAGCCATGCGGCCGCCGCTTCGCATACTCCCCTCAGGGTGTTCTCGTCAAAGGGACTGGCTAGACCGGCGTTCTTCAGCAGGTCCACGAAGGTCTCGCTGCCTCCCTGCTTAGTGTAGGCCATGTAATGGGCCCAGGCGTCGTCCCTGTCCTTTTCTATCATCGCCCAGAACTGAAGGGCCACGGTCTGGGCCAGGCAGTAATCGATGTAATAGAAGGGGCTGTCGTATATGTGCAGCTGCCTCTGCCAGCCCTCGCCCTCGCTGTAGAAGGGTATCCCGCCGTCCAGCTTCATCCAGGGCATGTAGACCCCAAGAAGCCTCTTCCAGACCGCGTGCCTTTCGGCGGGGGTCATTTCGGGCTTTTCGTAGACTTCGTGCTGGAAGTGGTCCACCAGGCAGCCGTAGGGTATGAAGGTGACGACTCCCGCCAGGTGGCTGTAGAGGTACTTTTCGGTGTCCTTTCCGAAGAAGCCTTCGGTCCAGGGATGGGCGAAGAACTCCATGGACATGGAGTGGACCTCGCAGGCCTCCATGGTGGGCCAGTGGTACTCGTAGGGGATGCGGTCCCGGTTGAGCCAGGCTTCGAAGGCGTGGCCGGCCTCGTGGGTCACCACGTCCACGTCGCCCTGGGTGCCGTTGAAATTGGCGAAGATGAAGGGGACCCGGTATTTGGGGAGCTCGGTGCAGTAGCCTCCGGCCTGCTTGCCTTCGGTCGCCAGTACGTCCATGAGCTCGTTGTCCAGCATCATGTTGAAGAATTCGCCGGTCTCGGGGGAAAGCTCCTCGTAGAACTTCCTGCCCTGGGCCAGTATGTCGTCGGCGCTGCCGCAGGGCCTGGGATTGCCGCTTCTGAATTCGAGAGCCGCGTCGGAAAAGCTCAAGGGGTAGGGGACTCCCAGCCTTTCGGCCTGCTCCCTGTAAATGCCGTCCGCAAGGGGCACCAGGTACTTGACCACGGCGTTTCTGAAGGCTTCCACATCTTCCTTGCCGTAGCAGTTGCGGTCCATGCGGTAATAACCGAGCTGTGTGTAGTTCTCATAACCGAGCTTTTTGCCCATCCCGGTCCTGATCTTTACCAGCTCGTCATATATCCTCGAAAGCTCGGGCTCGTTGTCCTTGTACCAGCCTCCCTCGGCTTTCCAGGCGGCGAGCCTTCTTTCGTCGTTCGGGTCGATCTTGAAGGGACCCATCTGGGCGACGGTGTACTCCTTTCCCTCAAAGCTCACCCTCGCTTTTGCCACCAGGTCGTCGTACTCGGTGACCAGCTTGTTCTCCTGCTGAAGCAGGGGGATGATCTCGGGGGAGAAGCACTTTAAGGCTATCTCGGCGTTGGTGAACATGAGGGAGCCGAACTCCTTCTCGAACTCGGGTCTGAAGGGGCTCTTAAGCATTGCCCTGTTGATCGCGTCGGTGTATTCCTCAAGCTCGGGCATGAAGGCGTTCCAGAAATCGTTCTCCTTATCGTAGAACTCGTCTCTGGCGTCTATGCTGTGCCTGATGGAGACCAGGGTGGCGTCGGTGGAGAAGTCGGCGCCCAGCTCCTCGATCTCAAGGAAGGTCCTTCTGGCTTCTTCGTAGCTTTCGGCTTCGTCAAGTTTCTTTGAAAGCTCCGCGAGCCTTGCCTTTAAGGCTTCGGCGTCGGGCCTTTTGTATTTCATTTCGGAAAATTTCATCTTTCATTGGGGCGGCGCCCCGCGCCCGCCCGTCCTTTCATCAGATTCCCAGATATTCTATCATTGAGGCCGCGAAGTGACAATTGAAAACTGAAAAGCGGACACAATTGTCTGAAATTGTTACATTAAGACTCTTTTTCCCTGTCCCGCCCTTTCTTCGAATTCTTTTGTAATTGCGGAGAATATCGGATATAATAAATTGGTCGAAAGTGTCCGATGAAAGGATATCCCTTCGAAGGAGAAGCATGAAATTCGTCATTCAGAGAGTGAGCTCGGCCTCAGTCACCATAGAGGGCAGCGTATACGGCAAAATAAAGGACGGTTTTATGGTGCTCATAGGCATAGCCGAGAGCGACACCGAAGAGCTGGCCGACAAGATGGTGAAGAAGATGTGCAATCTCCGCATCTTCGCCGACGATCAGGGAAAGACCAACCTGTCCCTCGCCGACGTGGGAGGAGAGCTTCTCCTCATATCCCAGTTCACCCTCTACGCCGACTGCAAAAAAGGCAACAGGCCCAGCTTCATCAACGCCGGCAAGCCCGACATGGCGTCGCCCATGTACGAGCACATCATCGAAGAGGCGAAGAAGTACGTACCCGTGGTCGAGAGGGGCATATTCGGAGCCGAGATGAGGATAGAGCTGGTCAACGAAGGGCCCTTCACCATAGTCCTCGACTCGAGAGACCTTTAGTCATCAAAACGGCGAGAGCCGGTTTAATGCATACAGGAGAAAAGACATGAAAAAACTAACGGCAATACTGCTGGCTGCGGTCCTGGTCCTTTCGATGACCGGCTGCGGCTATATCCAGGTGGTCCCGGCGGGATCGACTCCCTCTCAGAGCCAGACCCCGGCCCAGAGCCAGACTCCGGCTCAGAAGCCGACCCAGCCTTCGCAGAGCCAGACGCCTTCCCAACAGAGCCAGGGCCAGACTCAGACCATCGCCCCCCACGAGGGCAATTACAAGTGGGCCTTCTACTGGTACCTCTGCGGCTCCAACCTGGAGAGCGACGGGGCCTGCGCCACTTACGATCTGATGGAGCTGACCAAGGTCAAGCTCCCCGAGGACATAGTCTTCGTCATCGAGACCGGCGGCAGCAAGACCTGGCGCAACCAGTACATGAGCAACCGCAAGCTCCAGCGCTGGGTATATGACAGCAACGGCCTCTACCAGGTGGACGAGACCACCCTTTCGAGCATGGGCGACGGCGAGACCCTGGGCGATTTCCTCTACTACGCTAAGGAGAACTACCCCGCTGACAAGACCGGAGTCATCTTCTGGGATCACGGCGGCGGCAGCGTCACCGGAGCGGCCTTTGACGAGCTCTACAACTACGATTCCCTCTCCCTCAACGAGATGTACGCCGCCTGCGGCTCCGTCTTCGGCACCGACGTCAACAACCCGCCCCTTGAGATGGTGGGCTTCGACACCTGCCTGATGGCGACCATAGACGTGGCCTACAACTTCTACGAGATCGCACATTACCTGGTCGCCTCGGAAGAGAGCGAGCCGGGCAACGGCTGGTTCTACACCCAGTGGGTCCAGGCCCTGGCCAATAACCCGGATATGGACGGAGCCCGCCTGGGCAAGGAGATCTGCGACGCCTTCGTCGTGGGCTGCAACCAGGACGGCACCGCCGCAAACCTGACCCTCTCCGTCACCGACCTGCAAAAGCTTGAGCCCCTGCTCGACGCCTACGAGGACTTCGGAGCCGAGGCCCTCACCAGCGCCATCAAGACCCGCGGCTTCATCTCCGCTTTCGGACGCGCCGCCATGAACAGCGAGAACTACGGCGGCAACACCAAGTCCCAGGGCTACACCAACATGGTGGACCTGGGCGACCTGGCCCGCAAGTCCGATTCCATAATGGAGACCTCAGAGGCTGTGCTCTCGGCACTCAACGACTGCGTGGTCTACAAGGTCAACGGCAGGTACAGGGCCAACGCCACCGGCCTCTCCTGCTACTACTCCTACAACGGAGACCGCAAGGACTATATGAAGTACGCCGACCCCGGCATCACCAGGGGACCCAGCGACAGCTTCAGGTACTTCTACGAGTACCAGCTGACCGGTAATCTTGGGACCGACGGCAGGGAATACCTGCAGGAGCTGATCTCATCGGGCGGCACACCCTCCACGGGTACCACACCCTCGACTCCTTCGACTCCTTCGACTCCCTCCACCCCCGTCACCGAGATACCCAAGATCGAGACCGTTGAGACCATGGGCTGGAAGAACCAGGAGGTCAAGCTCGACAAGAAGACCGGAACCTCCTACATAAATCTGGGCGAGAAGGCCGACGAGGTCCTCTCCGCCGTCAACTTCGAGCTCTTCTACATCCAGAAGGACAGCAACGTCATGGTCAACATGGGCTACGACAACGATCTGCAGGCCGACTGGGAGCACGGCATCTTCGCCGACAACTTCAGGGGAGTATGGGCAGGCCTCAGCGGCGTACCCGTCTACCTTGAGCTCTCCAACGTCAAGGGCGACGAATACAATATCTACTCGGTGCCCATACTGCTCAACGAACAGCAGTACAACCTGGTCGTGGCCTACGTCTTCGCCGACGAGCAGTGGTACGTGCTGGGAGCCAAGAAGGGCCTCGACCCCGCCACCGGCATGTCGGCCAAGGAACTGCGCCAGCTTAAGGCCGGCGATGTGATCACAGTGCTCTGGAAGCTGGCAAGCTACTCCGGCGCTGACGACTTTGAGTATTACACCGTTGGCACCGTCACCGTCGACAGCAGCACCACCTTCGAGGAAGTGCCCCTCACCGGCGGCACCTACGCCATGGTCTACGAGATGACCGACGTTCAGGGCAATGTGGCGATCTCCGCTCCCGTCTACTTCGAGATCAAGGACGGCGAGATCTACACCACCATCAACAAGAAGTAAGCGGCCAGGCTGAAAACAGGCGGCCGGCAGACGGCCTAAAACACGCAAAGCAAAACGCCTCCGGAATATCCGGGGGCGTTTAATATGCGTCATGTATCAGTTTTGAGTTTTCGGGACGCCGGGGGGGGCTTGCGCCGAGCGTTCGGACCTTCCCTGAACTATCCCGGTCAGCCCTATTGCGGGCCGTCCTCGCTTTCGACGTAGGGGGCAGGCCTGGCACTCCCGCCGTATTTCTCGGCCAGCTCTTCGGCCTCGTCCTTATAGAGCTTCGCATATTCGGGGGCAAGTCCGTCCAGCTGCAGGGCCAGCTTCATGGCCTCCATCTCGGCGGAAACGTCCAGCTTCTCGTCGGAGACTATGGCGGAATACTGCTTCTCCATGGCCCCGGCTATGGTGTCCAGGTGGGCGCCCAGCTGGGCTGCGGTCGCGGCGGCGTCGGCTCCCTGCTGGACCGCGGTGTACTTGGTCACTATGTCGGCCAGCTGGGGCAGGTAGTACTTGAGCAGCTGCACCGCGTCGGAGGTCTTGTCCGGGTTCCTCCTCAAGGCGGCCATGATGCGGTCGGCTATGGAGCAGATGTTTTCGCTCTTCTGCTTGATGGCCGGGTCCTGTATCCTGAGGTTGGCGGTTCTGAGGCGCGCAAGGGCCGAGCGCCCTTCGGAAAGGAGCCTGGAGACCTGGGGATCCTGCTGGCGGGCGGCAGGCTTTGCCCCGTCCTTGCCCGCGTCCTTGATGGCGTAGTAAACGACCAGGCCGCAGAAGACCAGCACGCCCAGCACCGCTATGCTGAGCAGGGTGGAGACCAGCCTGCCGAGCATGGGGGCTATGCTTTTTAATAATATTATGGCGACGATACACAGGATTATGCCGGTAAAGCCGCTCTTTGAACTTCCGTTTTTCATTTATGACCTCCGTTTATACTTCAGACAACCTTGCAGGCTGTCGGGATAACATCAACTTATATTTAATATACCGCAAAAAAACGCTGCGCGGCTGTTTTCCTGAGAAAAACGACCGAAAAATGTGTCCGAAAGGATGCCTGCGCAGGAAAACCATGCGACGGATCAGGCTCTTATCTTCTTAAATTCAGCCAGAAGTCCGTCCTGGAGCACTTTTGAACAATTGATGTGGTTCTTATCTGCCAACTTGGACATCCATGCGGGAAGAGAGACGTTCTTTCTTACTGCATGGTCGTCTATGAGCGCCCTGTATTCAAGAGTATCCACCTGAATGACAGAGAAAACAGTTTCGGGCTCCTTATTCAGGCTGTTTTGGTCGGAAGGTGAGGGTATCTGCAATGAATCGTCTTCCGCAGTAACAAGCCAGATGCTTGCGGCGTCCGTTATCTGATCTATGGCGTCCGCAAGGTCTTTCCCCGTTGTAATGCAGCCCGGCAGGTCCGGGACCCTGGCGTAATAGCCGGAAGCGTCTTCGATAGGAGTGAACTCTGCCGTATAAATATATTTCATCTCCCGCTCCTCCTGTTCATTTCGATCTCCTTCAGGATATATTTCAGATCGTTGTCGTTGAAATCATGTCTTTTAAGCGGTATCATGTGTCCCTCGTCGTCTTTGTAGATGTCGTGATTCCCGCCTCTTCTTGCGAATCGATATCCGCTGTTTTTAAGTTCTCTTTCTGCGATCTTATGCGGATCCATCCATAATACCTCATCGACCTTTAAATCAATTATACACATTTTTGCGCAAAATACAACTGGGCTATTGTAATTAATAACCAATTAAGTATATAATACAGAAAAGGTAATTACTTTTTCTTACTACACATATATGAAAAGCATTGCCTTCTGCAAGATACTTGCTGACACCCATAATAATAGATTAAGGAGAATGAGAATGAAACGAGTCCTTGCAGTTATTCTGTGTATGATTCTCTCTGTGAATATGTGTTCATGCGGTTCTAATGATTCATCAAAAACAGATTTTGTGAAGGAAACTGATAGTTCACAATCTGAAATAAAACAAAATGAGAATAATGCATTGATAGATGACAAAACGCAAAACGATGTACAGGAAAACAAAACACAAGAAAAGACATTAGAAGAACTTATATCTGGTTGGTACAGTGGACCACTCTTTAAGTTTGTATTGTTTCCGGACCGTACAGGCTGGGCAGTAAATAATTGGGGTAACCTCTATGATATTGCATATAAATTTGGAGAGAAACCATCGATATATATCACCTTATATACATATGGCACATATGTAGGATCATATGATCTTACAGCAGGAGTCATAATGCTTGAAAATGGTTCTGGGGGAAATGATGTATATATTAAAGACCCAGATGAATGGGAATCTGCATATGCAGAATATCAAGACAAAAGAAATAAAAGTACTTCTGATAAAAATGGGACTTTAACTCAAAGCATTCCAGTCCATGATACTGTCCCTGGAACTGATACACAAACTGAGTCAACGACATCATCTTCCGAGCCGGCTATTCTTTCCAACACAGATTTCCCGATACTTGTTTATACCCTTGAAAACATAAATATCAGAAAGGGACCGGGGAAGAACAATGCCAAGGACGGCAAGGTCTACGCAGACTCCATCATAACGCTTTACGAGAGCCAAAAAATAGGTGATGAATATACCTGGTACCGCGTAAATGCTTATGCGGATCACTGGATCGCTGATAACGGGCAGTGGATCAGAAAGCTGAACAGCCAGGAGGAAGAGATCTACAAAAACAGTCTCTTTGCCGATTACGATGACTATTTTCCGTCAGAAGGAAGTTTATATAAGGTTGCAGAAAGTTTCGATTCATATTACTGGATATGGACCGGTGAGGGAGGTTGCGGAGTATTGATCCAAAGCAAAGATAATCCTTCTTCGGTCGTCAATGAGTCTCAGTCATACGATCTGTTGTATGATCTTTATGATAAAAACGACAGAAAGCCGGTACACTTTTACCAGATCTATGACAATGGCCGGATGCCCCTTAAGGACGCCGACGGACAGTATGAAGGGGTGGAATGGCATGTCGTCCGGGAAGGCAAGGATATCGCATATACCTATATCTATTTCGAGGAAATAGATATGGTAAAAGATGTGGTCGAAGGCGCTTCTGATCAGGCCCTGAAAGCAAAGGGTTATGAGAGGATCCGATAGAGCAGTATTCAATCTGGGATAGAATAATTAAACCGCTGTGCTCACTGAAATTTCAATGGTCACAGCGGTTTTGCACTGTTTTAAAACTCAAGACATATCCCGTGCTTCAGTCTAGCGTCTGCGCCTTCTGTACTTGTTGAAATCAAAGGGTATCTTCCCCATGTGCCCGAAGGGGCAGTGGCACTCCCCGCAGTCTATGCAGATCGAAGGATCCACGACGAACTGGGTTTCCTCCTCGTGAATGGCTTCCACCGGGCAGTCGGCGGTGCAGGCGCCGCATTTTACGCAGCCTTTGTCTATCACTCTCGGCATTTTCGTACCTCGCTTTCCTTTGCTAGACCGAAGCCCAGACGCTGTCTCTCACCGCGGGCCTGGGGA
>JAFRWQ010000232.1 GCA_017437925.1 Bacillota bacterium | reverse complement strand
ACATCACTCCCTGCTACAGGTACGAGAAGATGCAAAAAGGCAGGCAGAGGGAGTTCCACCAGTTCGGCATAGAGGTCTTCGGTTCCGACAACATGCTGGCCGACGCCGAGGTCATAGCCCTGGGCGCGACCTTCCTCAAGGCCTGCGGGGTTGAAGCGAAGCTCCACATCAACAGCATAGGCTGCCCCAGGTGCAGGGCCGAGTACAGGAAGGCTCTTCAGGACTTCTTAAGGCCCAATCTTGACAAGCTCTGCGAGACCTGCCGGGACCGCTTCGAGAGGAATCCCATGAGGATACTCGACTGCAAGTCTCCCATCTGCCAGAGCTACTGCGAGGGAGCCCCCAGGATGCTCGATTTCCTCTGCGACGACTGCAGGGCCGCCTTCGAAGAGCTTAAGGCCAATCTTGACGCCTTCGGCATAGAGTACGAGGTCGACCCCGGCATAGTGAGAGGCCTCGACTACTACACCAAGACCGCCTTTGAATTCGTCTCCGACAAGCTGGGTGCCCAGTCCACAGTCTGCGGCGGGGGACGCTACGACAACCTGGTAGAAGAGATAGGAGGGCCCGCTACTCCGGGCGTGGGCTTCGGCCTGGGGATCGAGCGCCTGCTCCTCATGATGGAGGCCTCGGGCGTTGAAATTCCAAAGCCTGCCGAGTGCGACGTATTCATCGCGGCTCTCGGCAGCGCCGCTCAGAAGAAGGCCCTCGAGCTTGCGACTGAGCTGAGAAAAGCGGGGTACGATACCGACATTGATCTGATGGGCCGCGGTCTGAAGGCCCAGATGAAATATGCAGACCGCTCCGGCGCCCGCTGGTGCCTGGTCATCGGAGACAACGAGCTCGAAAAGGGCGTCGCTGTCTTAAGAGACATGGCGGGATCGGAGCAGAAGGAAGTCCCGATGGACGGAATTCTGGAGAATTTAAAGTAAACAAGAAGTGGTTGGCGCCGAGGGAGCTCCCCCGGCTGCCGGACCCGGTATCGATCATAAAAAGGGTAAGAACAATGGACGAATTACTTAAGAGAACTCATTACTGCGGAGATCTGAGAGAAAAGAACATAGGCGAGACCGTCGTGATCAACGGCTGGGTCGCCAAGAGCAGAAGCCTCGGAGCCGGCCTCGTCTTCACCGACGTTAGGGACAGGAGCGGCATAGTTCAGGTCGTCTTCGGCGACGGAAGCCCCGAGGACGTGGTCGCGAAAGCCGCCGGGCTTCGTTCCGAGTACTCCATAGGAGTAAAGGGCGTAGTCCGCGAGAGGGAATCCAAAAACAGCAAGATACCCACCGGCGACATCGAGATCGTTGCCGAAGCCTTAAGCATTTACGCCGAGTCGGAGACTCCTCCCATCTACATCAGGGACGACGACAACGTTTCGGGCGACCTGAGGCTCAAATACCGCTATCTGGACCTGAGAAAGCCGGTGATGCAGAACACTCTGGCCATCAGGAACAAGATGTATCACGTCATAAGAAACTTCTTCTACGAGAACGGTTTCATAGAAGTCGAGACTCCGCTGCTGGCCAAGCCCACCCCCGAAGGGGCAAGGGACTTCCTCGTGCCCAGCAGGGTAAATCCCGGCAGGTTCTACGCTCTGCCCCAGAGCCCCCAGCAGTTCAAGCAGCTGCTGATGATAGGAGGCTTCGACCGCTACATACAGATCGCCAAGTGCTTGAGAGACGAAGACCTCAGAGCCGACCGCCAGCCCGAGTTCACCCAGATCGACCTTGAAATGAGCTACGTCGACCAGGAGGACATACTGGCAGTTCAGGAGCAGTTCCTCAAGACCCTCTTCAAGGAAATGAAGGGAATAGACATCGAGCTGCCCCTGCCCAGGCTCTCCTGGGACGAGGCCATGAACCGCTTCGGTTCCGACAAGCCCGACCTGCGCTTCGGTTTTGAACTGCGCGACCTGGCGGCCGCCGTGGAAGGCTGCTCCTTCCAGGTGTTCAGCGATGCCCTTAAGAACGGCGGAAGGGTAATGGGCATAGACCTCAACGGCTGCTCGCCCAGATTCAGCCGCAAGGACATAGACAAGATGACCGAATCCATAAAGGTCTTCGGCGCCAAGGGCATGGTCTGGCTCAGGATGGAGAAGGACGAGATCAAGTCCTCGGTCAGCAAGTTCTTCAGCCAGGAAGAGCTGGCGAAGATCGCAAAGGTATTCGACGCAAAAGAGGGCGACCTCATACTCATAGTCTGCGGTCCCAAGGAGATAGTCTGGAGCTCTCTGGGCTTTTTGCGCCGCGACACCGCGTCAAAGCTCGGTATGCTCGATCCCAACGTTTACAAGCTCCTCTGGGTCGTCGACTTCCCCATGTTCGAGTGGTCCGACGAAGAGAACCGCTACATGGCCATGCACCATCCCTTCACCTCGCCCAAGAAGGAGCACATCAAGTACCTGGACACCGGCGAGCTGGACAAGATATACGCCGACGCCTACGACATAGTCATCAACGGCTACGAAGCCGGCGGCGGCTCCATCAGGATACACGACAGCGGCCTTCAGAAGAAGATCTTCGAGGTGCTGCAGCTAACCGAGGAAGACATCCAGAACCGCTTCGGCTTCTTCATCGACGCCTT
>JAFRWQ010000231.1 GCA_017437925.1 Bacillota bacterium | reverse complement strand
GGGCGGGAGTCTGGGTCTGGGCCGGCGTGCTTGTCTGTGCCGGCGTTTCGGTCTTGTTTCCGCAGCCTGCCAGAACTGAGGTCAGAAGGAACACTACCAAAAGGATCGATAAGACTTTTTTCATGGGTTTTACCTCCTTGGGGCCTGTTGATATCATTTAAACATCCCTGAATGATACTAGCCTTTACTGCGGAAGCTCATAATAGAGATGCGAGAAATCGTGGTGGGTCGTCGGATAGTAATCGATGCCGCCTACGCCCTTCCTGACGCCGAAGTAACCGTTGGGCGTGCAGATCGGGAGCATGGCGCCCAGATCGAAGAGCCTCTGCTGGACATCGTAATACATCTGCTTGCGGGCGGCGTCATCCAGCTCGCCCCTTGCCTTGTCCATCAGCTCGTGGATCTGGGGATCGTGGAGGTGGAGCCTGTTGGCGCCGGTGTTGGAGTCTATGAACCTGGTCATGTCGTCGCCGAATATATTGGGCGAGCAGCTCATGAAGGCCGCCTCGTGCTCTCCGGCCGCGGTCATGGAGGTAAGACCCGCGCTGTCGTACTCGGTGAGGTTTACATTAATGCCTATGGGCTTCAGCTGGGCCTGCGAAAGCTCACCCATGGCCTTTCTGACTCCTGGGATGATGGCGAAATCGATGGTGACGGGATTGTCGGGACCGTAGCCTTCCTTAGCCAGGTATTCCTTGGCCAGATCGGGATTATATTCATAGTTCGTAACATTGCCGCCGTTGTAACCGTACTCGTTCCAGCCCCAGGTGCTGAGGCTCTTCTTGGCCAATCCGTTGAAGACGACATCTATCAGCTCGTCCCTGTCGATGCCGTAGCAGAGGGCGAGGCGCAGGTTCTGGTTGGTGAGAGTGCCCTTTTCGTTGTTTATGGCCAGATAGTTGATGGCGCAGGACTGATATTCCTGCAGCTCCAGATCCTTGTTGTCGGTGATGTGGCTCAGCTCGTTGGTATCGGGATCCTGGCACACATCGATCTCACCGGTCTCGAGGGCGATGAGGCGGCTGGAGTTCTCGGGGATGTAGCGGTATTTGAGGGTCTTGGTCTTCGAAACTTCGCCCCAGTAATTGTCGTTTCTCTTGAGAAGCACGTAATTGCCGAATTCGTAGGAATCGAGCATGAAGGCGCCGGATCCTACGCTGACGGCGTCCTCGGCGCCCGACTCAAGGGCCTTTTTGCAGAGGATCACCGAGGTCGGCAGGGTCAGCATGTAGGGGAAGTCGACGTTGACGGAGGTGAGGGTTATGCGCACGTGGGTCGGGTCGACGGCTTCGACCTTCTCCATGGATTTGCAGAGCGTGGTCTCCTTCCCTCTCTCATAGGTATAAACAAAATCGTCGGCGGTCAGCTTCTCTCCGTTGTGGAAATACACATCGTCGCGGAGAGTGAAATCGTAGACTTTTCCGTCTTCGGTCTTCCATTCGGTGCAGAGCCTGGGTTCGATCTCGCTGGTCGCGTTGTTGAACTGAAGGGGGGTATCGTATACCGCTCTGAACACCAGGCAGTGCTGGGTGGTCGACATCTCGTACGGATCGAGGCTGGTGATCTTTCCTGCTATGCCTATTACGATATCTTCTTTATATTCAGGTTCTTTTGCGGTCTGCTGAGGGGCCGTTTCGGCAGGTTTTGTCTCCGCCGGTTTTGTCTCGGCAGGAGTCTGGGCGGGAGCAGATGGCGCGGGCGCCGGCGTCTCCTCCTTCTTCCCGCATCCTGCCATCGATGAAACGACGAGCATCGCGCAGAGCAGGATAGCAATCAGTCTTTTCATTTTCTCTCCTCTCCCAATAAATCACGGGACATATTAAAGTATTTTGAATACTTTTTGACAAATACATGCACATATTTAATGGCTTATCTATATGATAGATGAGCTTATAGAATCAGTCAATAGCGATTTGCATAAAACAGATGAAAAGATTTCATAGAATGCCAATTAAAAATGTTAACAATGCGAAAGTAAATATAATAAAACGTAAGCTTCAACAATTATTAATTTAAAATATTTATATTTTGCCGACATAGTCAAATTAAGACCGCGGCTGTTGTCCCAGCCGCGGTCCGTAGATTTTTGCTGTGTACTGATTACATCACGCCTTCGGGCATTGCGTCTTTATCGATGGCGCATACATAGCCTGAGGCGGTCTTTTCGGCGTGCTCCTTCTTGGCCTGATCGATGAGGGAGGTATCCTCCATCAGGCGCATGATGGTGCCCGCTATGGCCTTGCCTGCGAAGAGCATGGCCCTCTTGGCGTAGGGGCTCTTGCCCTGAGCGGTGGACTGCCAGCTGTGACCCGGGGTGCCTATGACCCAGGTACCTATGTGCATCTGCACGGTCGGGCAGTTCCAGGACACGTCTGCGGTGTCGGTGGAGCCGCCGTGTGCCTTGGGAGGCGCGGGATCCAGCACCTTGGCGGCGTAGGGACCGACGGCCTGCTGGGCGGCGTTCAGCTTAACGGTCTTCTGCAGGGCTTTTCCGAACTCGATATCCTCTTCGGTGGGGGTCGGGAACTCGATGTCGTGCATTGACTCGTTGGCCACTGCCTGCAGGGTCGGTATGGTGATCAGGTTGGAGTAGCCGCAGGTGACTCTGGGAGTCACTGTGGTGTCGGTCATGAGGGCCGCTCCCTGGGCGACTCTGTCTACTCTTGCGTGCAGGTCGCGTACGCTTTCAAGATCCACGGCCCTGATCACGTAGAAGACCTCGGCGTGGGACTGGACTATGTTGGCGGCGGTCCCGCCGTTGTCCAGTATGGCGTAGTGGATGCGGCTGGTGAGGTCCATGTGCTCCCTTAGGAAGTTGGCTCCCACGTTCATGAGCTCAAGGGCGTCAAGGGCACTGCGTCCCTTCTCGGGATCGGCGCCGGCGTGGGCGGAGACTCCGGTGAACTTATACCTGACCTTGACGTTGGCGAGAGCCGGACGGGTCCTTACCATGTACATGCTCTCGGGATGCCAGCTCACCACAGAGTCTATTCCGTCGAAGAAGCCGTCCCTTACCATGAAGACCTTGCCGCCTCCCCCTTCCTCGGCGGGGCAGCCGAAGAGGGTCACGCAGCCCTTTCCGGTCTTTTCGATGTAGTTCTTGACCGCTATGGCGGCGGCGACGGAGCCCGCGGCGAAGAGGTTGTGGCCGCAGCCGTGGAAGTTGTTAACTCCGGGGATGGGGGCCGGCTCGGCGACTCCGGCCTGCTGGCTCATGCCGTTGAGGGCGTCGTACTCGGCCAGTATGCCCAGGTGGGGGCTGCCGCTGCCGTAGGTCGCCCTGAAGGCGGTGGGCAGTACTCCCAGACCCCTCTCTACCGTAAAGCCTTCGCTCTCGAGCAGGTCCTCAATGGCCTTGGAGCATTGGAATTCCTTGAATGCCGTCTCGGGATGGTCCCAGAGGAAATCGGACAGAGCGCAGATCTCGTCCTTCTTTTCATCGATTATATTAAGATATTTTTCGTACACTTGCGGCTCATCTCCCTTCCGGCGCAGAGCGCCGTATGACATCTGACAGTTGAAATAACTTGATATAATATTAACTATAATTTAAGATAAAATTTAGTAAATTACAATGAAAAACAGCCATTTATTTTTGTTTCATCGGTTTATTTATTTCAAGTTGAAACTAAAAAACGAATTTTATAGTATTATATATCGGAAGACCGAAAACATACAGCCGCGTTCCGAGATCACGGAGGTCAAGCATGAAGCTTTATCACGACGTTCCCTTTTCAAAGGGAGCCGAAAACGTTCTTAAAAGAGTAAGGCAGCAGATGGACGTAGAATGGACTCCCATGAAGCCTCTGCCCTGCACCTACAATTTCAAGGGTCCCGATTACAAACTGTTCTATCATGCCCACTTCACCAAGTGGAGGCCGCAGAAGGGCCTGCCCTACTCCTCCACCCGTATGACCGAAAAGTACCTGGGCTGGAACATTTCCTTTGAGACCTTCCTCACGGCCATGAAGAATCCCAACAGCATGCTCTACACCAGGCAGCTTAAGGATTTCCCGGGGGCCAGAGGCACCAACTGCTGGTACGGCACGGTCTGCTCCATGTTCGTGAGCTACGCCCTTGAGATACCCTACCGGGTGGTCTGCCACTCCTGGGCCCGCATGCCGGAAATACACCCGGTGGACACCGGAAAGCTTGAAAACATAAGGCTTTGCGATATTGTACTCGACCCGACGAGGCACATAGGGATAGTCACCGACATATTAAGAGACGCGGACGGCAAGGTGCATTTCATCGAGGTCAGCGAAGCCCTGATGCCCATCACCGAGAGCAAGCTGTACAGCCCCGAAGACTTCAGGCATTACTGGCTTGAGGACGGTTTTTCGGTCTTCAGGTACGACAAGGTGGACAGCGTGAGCTACACACCCAATCCCTGGGTATATGTGGAGGGCGACCCCGATCTGCCTAAGCCAAAGATCACTGCAGCCCTCATGCTCGACGCCGGGAACCGTTCGAATTTCCGCGTTCAGGACGAACCGGTCGAGATCTCTGTTTTTGAGGAGGGCTGGGACTTCGTCGAAGTGACCGATCCCGACGGAAACAACAGCCTGCACCCCTTCACCGGCGGCAAGCTGGTCTTAAGGCCTCAAAAGCCGGGATACTACAGCGCAAGGCTCGCCAAAGGCGATGAACGCAGCGATGACATACAGTGGTGCATGGTGGATATAAACCTGCGCTTCGGGAAAGAAAAGTACGCCGTGGGAGAACCGGTGGACCTGCACTTCGACAACGCAGCCGAAGACGAAAAGATCTTCCACTGCGTCCTGAGCGACGAAATGTTCCTCATCATGGATTCGGCCTTCTTCACCGAAGAAGAAGGCGAAAAAGGCGAAGCCTTCTGCCCGCCTGCGAAGAAGCCGGGAACCCACTACGTCATAGTCCTCGCCAAAAACGACTACGGCATATACTGCTCCCCCTTCACGGCCTTTACCGCTGAGTAAGGCCATAAGAACGAAAGAGCCCCGGAACGGCCTTCCGGGGCTTTTATATTGTCATTTTATCGATTCAAGGTATATCCTTTCGGAGTTTTCTATGATGTAATCCCTTATGGACCTGGCCTCTTCGGTCAGGGTCGCGTCGCTCTTCCAGACCAGGTAGACGCTGCGCCTGAAATCCGGGTCGTCTATGGGAATGCACTTTACACCTGCCGTCTCGTAGGCCTTTTCGTAGGGTATTATGGTACAGCCGTAGCCGTTGGCCTCGTAGTTTAAGGAGAACTGGTCGGCCAGCTGCTCCATTACTATCCTCATGTCCACCCCTCTGGAATCGAAGATGGAGTCTATGAAGGGCCTTGAGGCCATGTGCCTCGCGACTACTATGAAGTCTTCTTTCTTGAAATCATCGAAGCTTACGCTCTCCCTTTCGGCCAGCGGGTGTCCGTCGGGAACGCAGAAATAGTAGTACTGCTTAAAGAGCTCGGCGGAGCACATCCCGTCCTTCACGACGGTGCTGAAGGTCATGTCGAAGACCTCGTATTCCACCTCTTCTATCAGGTCGGCTGTGCGCTTTCTGTCGCAGAAGACCACGTTGACCTGGTCGTCGGGATGAAGGCTGTTGTAGCCTTCTATGATGCCCCTGCTGAACAGTATGTAGAGGCTGGGAAATATGCCGATCCTGATCTGGGGAAGCCTTTCAAGGCTCATCTCGGTGAGATGAGAGTTGGCCATCTTGAGGCTGTCCAGTATCGGGTTTATCAT
>JAFRWQ010000230.1 GCA_017437925.1 Bacillota bacterium | reverse complement strand
GAACCAGCTGCGCCACGTGCTCTGGTTCAAGGACGTTCAGGGCATCAAGGACGCCATGGACAAGCACGCCGCTCTGCTGAGGCCCCGCTTCGACGCGGTCCTCAACGCCCTCGAGAAGCACCTGGCCGGCAAGGGAGCCGGAACCTGGGTCAAGCCCGACGGCGGCTACTTCGTGACCTTCATGGCCAACAAGGGCTGCGCCACCCGCATCAACCAGCTCTGCAAGGAGTGCGGCGTGGTCATGACTCCGGCCGGAGCCACCCACCCCTACCACAAGGATCCGGACGATTCCTTCCTGAGGATCGCCCCCTCCTTCCCCAGCGTAAAGGAGCTGGAGCAGGCCATCGAGATCTTCTGCATCGCGGCCCAGATCGCGACCATCGAGGCTCTCGAGAAGAAGTAAGGCAGAAGTCTTACCAAGCTTAAAAAAGTGAGACCCCGCGGCTTTAAGGCTGCGGGGTCTTTTTATGCCGGATATTATATGTCCGGGTCATATTCTATGCCTGATGCTTTTATTCCGGCTCCGCTTCATCGCGTGATGACCGAGTTTATACCCGGCGGCTGCGCTTATCTGCTGCTGAGAGCTTTTATAACGTCCAGCAGGACGGAGGTCCCGGCGATCAGGTCCCTGTTCCCGGTGAATTCCTCGGGATTGTGGCTTATGCCGTTGTGACTGGGGACGAATATCATTGCCGCGGGGCATATCCTCGCCATCATCTGGGCGTCCTGGCCCGCTCCCGAGGTGATGCGGCGGCACTTAAGGCCCCTCTCCTTCGCCGAGGCTTCGACCAGGCTCACTATGCTTTTGTCAAAGAGCACCGGCTCAAAGCGCGAGAGCCTTTTGGTGCTGATCCTCACTTTATCGGTCTTTTCAAGCTCCTCAAGGTAGTCAGCCAGGGCCTTTTCGGCGGCCTGAAGCGTATTTTCGTCGGGGTTCCTCAGGTCTACTGTGAAGACCGCCCTGTCCGGTATCACGTTGACGGCGTTGGGCCTGAATTCCATGCAGCCCACCGTGGCTACGGTCTTTCCGCCCGAGGCATTGCAGAGCTCCCTTAAGAAGACGTTGACTTTTGCGGCGGCAAGCCCCGCGTCTATCCTCATGGACGTGGGAGTCGTTCCCGCGTGGTTCTGCTTTCCTTCTATAACGACCTCCTGCCAGGAGATGCCCTGAAGGTCTTCCACGGCGCCCAGCTCATAGCCTTCGGCTTCAAGAATGGGGCCCTGCTCTATGTGAAGCTCGATGAAGGCCGAGGGGGTGATAAAGCCCGGTTCTTCAGTTCCCGCATAGCCTATTCGTTTAAGCTCCTCACCCAGAGCGGTGCCGTCGACTCCGACAGTCGCGAGAGCCTGCTCAAGGGGATAGCCCCCCGCGTATACCACAGAACCCATCATATCGGGCGAATAGCGGACGCCCTCTTCGTTGGTGAAGGCGCAGACCGCTATGGGCCTTGCGGGCTTAAAGCCGGCCTTTTTAAGGGCTTCTGTCACCTCTATCGAAGCGATGACGCCGTAGCAGCCGTCGTAGCATCCGGCGTTGATCACCGTATCGATGTGGGATCCGGTCATCACCGGCCCCTTATCCCTGTTCTCTTCGGTCTCCCAGATGCCGAACTGGTTTCCTATGCGGTCGACCGCAAGCCTTAATCCGGCCTCCTTCATCCAGGAAGCGACCAGGTCTCTGCCGAGTTTGTCCTCGTCTGAAGCCGCGAGCCTCGTGCGCCTTCCTTCAGCGTCTTTACCAAGTTCGCCCAGGGCGAAGATGCGCTGTATCATTCTTTCGTTGTTTATTGTCGCTTTGTTCATTTGGGCGTCCTCCCTGAACACATTATATCAGCCCCGGGCGATTTTTGCAGGGGCGATCGGGGAGTTGTAACATAAGGTTGATAAAAACCCGCCACCAATTTAGAATATTTATATGAAACGACAAGCCGGCGCATGACAGCCGGCGGGATCTTCGGAGGAAGCATGAGCAGGATAGACCTTACCGTCGACAGGACGGGACTTGAGCACAACATAAAGAAAGCAAGGGAAAACAACGTCATCATCCCCACCTTTAAGCAGATGAGGGACCCGGACGCGGTCCCCGAAAAGATAAAAGAAAAGCTGAGCCGCGTCGGCCTCTGGGACGTCGACCCCCTGAACCTCTTCAGGATAAGCTGGCACAACGAGGCGAAGGAATTCGGGGGCCTATATCAGGCGGTGCCCAACTATGTGGAGCTGCCGAGCGCCCTCACCGGGGTCCCCTGCCGCATCATCGCAATGGCGGGCAAGTGGTTCCCCACCGGCTGCCACAAGGTGGGAGCAAGCTTCGGGTGCCTGGCGCCCAGGCTCGTTACCGGTCAGTTCGACGCGACCCATCATCACGCGGTCTGGCCCTCGACGGGCAATTACTGCAGGGGCGGAGCCTTTAATTCCAAGCTTCTTGCCTGTGATTCGGTCGCCATACTGCCGGCTGAAATGAGCAGGGAACGCTTCGAGTGGCTGAGCACAATTGCGGGTCAGGTCATCGCGACCCCGGGCTGCGAGTCCAACGTCAAAGAGATCTTCGACAAGACCTGGGAGCTTCGCAAAGACCCCGAGATGATGATATTCAACCAGTTCGAGGAGATGGGCAACGCCCTATGGCACTATCAGATCACCGGAAATGCCCTGGCAGAGCTCTTCGAGGCGGTAAAGAAGCCGGGCCAGAAGCTATCGGGAGCCTGCTTCACCTCCGGCTCCGCCGGGACCATGAGCGCGGGAGACCTGCTCAAAGAAAAGTATCCCGCCATGAAGCTGGCGGTCGGTGAAGCCCTCCAGTGCCCCACCCTGCTGGAGAACGGTTTCGGAGGCCACCGCATCGAGGGCATAGGCGACAAGCACGTGCCCTGGATACACAACGTGAAGAATACCGACATGGTCATCGCCATAGACGACGAGGACAGCCAGAGGCTCCTCAGGCTCTTCAACTGCCCTGAAGGCATAGACTACATGGTAAACGAGCTGGGCCTGGACAGGGAGCTTGCGGAAAAGATGAGCTGGCTGGGCATCTCCGGCATAGCCAACGTGCTCTGCTGCATCAAGATGGCCAGGTACTACGAGTTTACCGAAAAGGACGTGGTGGTCACCGTCCTCACCGACTCCGCCGCCATGTACGAGTCCCGCATAGCGGAGCTCAGCGACATGTACGGCGCCTACAGCGATAAGGCCGCTGCCGTCGATCACAGCCTGCACATGCTGGGCCTTAAGACCGACAGCATGGCGGAGCTGACCTACGCGGACCGCAGGAGGATACACAACCTCAAGTACTACACCTGGGTCGAGCAGCAGGGAAAGACCGCGGAAGAGCTCAACGCCCTCTGGTACGATACCGAAGGCACCTGGGACGCTGTCCACAGGCAGGCGGACGAGCTGGACGAGCTCATCAACGCTTTCAACGACGAGGTGGGGCTCCTCGCCAAACTGTAGAGCGATCGCAAAAAGCCATGCGCCGCCGGTCATTTAAGGCCGGCGGCTTCTATTTCGCCAAAAAAGCGAAATAGGCCCTTTTAATATACCGCGCAAAGGGTTTTCGCGGACGGCCCTTCGGGCTATAATATTGTAGTTAATGATCGGAAGGAGGCCCTCATGTCAACGGCAACGCTCTGCGCTCTCATAATCTTCGCCATCACCTACATATTGGTCTTTTCCCTCGAGAAATACCGGCCCTACATCGCGGTGAGCTCCGCCATACTCTTCATGGTGCTGGGCACGATAGGCGTCCTGCCGGATTTCTCCTACGGTTTCCTCGACGGCATAAAGGAGATCGACTGGAACGTGCTCATGATGATAGCGGGCACCATGGGGACGGTGCAGCTCTTCATAGATTCGGGCATGCCCCAGCTGATGAGCGACATACTGATCTCAAAGGTCTCGTCCGTAAAGTGGATGATACTGGTCATGTCCCTCTTTGCCGGCATCATCTCGGCCTTCGTCGACAACGTGGCGACGGTGCTGATGATAGCTCCCGTGGCCCTTGCGGTCTGCAAAAAACTCAATATCTCGCCGGTCTCCACCATCATCTGCATTTCGATCTCGTCGAATCTACAGGGCGCGGCGACCCTGGTGGGCGATACCACCTCCATACTTCTCGCGAAAGCCGCGGGCCTTGATTTCATGGACTTCTTCTTCGTCGACGGCAAGTTCGGCATGTTCTGGATCACCGAGGCGGGAGCCGTCGCGGCGGCCCTCATAATCCTTCTTCTGTTCAGAAACGAGAACCAGAAGATAGACATGAACGAGAGGACCGAGGTCGAAGACAAGGTCCCAACCTACATACTCTGCGCCACAGTCCTCTGCCTCATACTGGCTTCCTTCATACCCTATAAGGACGCGGCCGCTCCGGGGCAGTTCTACAAGCCCGACATAACCAACGGCCTCATCTGCATGAGCTTCTTCATCATCGGCCTCATCAGGCAGAGCGTAAAGGACGGAAGCGCCGAGATCGCGAAGAAGTCCTTTAAAGAGCTCGACTACTACACCATTTTCCTTCTTGCGGGCCTCTTCATAGTGATAGGCGCGATCAAGAAGGCAGGAGTCATAGACCTGCTGGCCAAGGGCATTCTGAGCCTCTGCGGCGGAAGCATAGACCGCACCTCCTTCTTCGTCACCTACAGCATAATAGTCTGGATGTCGGTGCTCATCTCAGCCTTCATAGACAACATACCCTACACCGCGACCATGCTGCCGGTAGTCGCAAGCCTTTCGGCCTTCTTCAACAACGGAGGCTACGCCTGCGATCCCAACGTGCTCTTCTTCGGACTTCTGGTGGGAGCCACCCTGGGCGGCAACCTGACCCCGGTGGGAGCCTCGGCCAACATCGCGGGCATAGGCATACTGAGAAAGGAAGGCTATGAGGTGAAGCCCAAAGACTTCATGAAATACTCGGTGCCCTTCACCCTCACCGCCGTCACCACCGGCTACCTGCTGGTCTGGCTCATATTCGCGTAAAGGTCGTCGATCGGGCGCCCGGGTCCGTCCGGGCGCTTTTTATTTGAGCGGACCGCAGGCTTACGCGATCATCGATAATTCGTCATGATTTCATATACATTTTTCATGAAGCATAATCAATGATGCCTATTTCATTTTTAATTTTACGTGGTATAATTCAAATATAACGATAGAATTGATAACAAAGGAGAGAATTTATGCCAATTCCAAGGCAGACAGAAAAGGTCCAGCATCAGACCGCGAAAGACATAGTCTTCACCAACGTGCTTGAGTGGATAGTGACCGGCGTCCTCACCCCGGGCGAAAAGATCATCGACACCGACCTGGCCGCCTATTTCTCGGTCAGCAGGACCCCCGTAAGAGAAGCCCTGCAGTCTCTGGCGGAGCTGGAGCTGGTGGAGATCATACCCTCCTACGGCACCAAGGTCACCAGCATCAACTGGGACGACGTCAAGCAGAACTACCAGATACTCACCGAGCTTCAGGCCTTCGCAGCGAGACTTGCCGTCCCCCACATCACCGCGGAGGACATAGCGGAGCTTGAAAACATCAACGCCCGTTTCGCCAAGGCCACAGAGGACAAGGATCCCAGAGAGCGCATACGCTGCGACGAGGACTTCCACCGCCTGATCATACGCAGGGCCGGCAACAAGTACCTCACCCAGTACCTGAACCAGCTGATGCACAGGACCCGCCGCATACAGTACATCTTCTTCGGCGAGACCCTGTTCAAGGGCGCTTCGGTGGAGCAGCACGCCCGCATCATCGAATGCCTCAAGGCCAAAGATCTTGAGGGAACAGTGCGCACCACCGTCGAGAACTGGCAGGCCAGCGCCGACAAGGCCCAGGCCATATACGAGGCCATGGAAGAGTAGCGGTCCATGTCCCTCTACGATAATTCAAACGACGGAGCCCGGGGCCTTTCATCCCTGGCTCTGCGCATATGCGCCATGGCCTTAACGGTCATGTACACCCTGCACCACTATCTGGCTCAGAGCCTTTCGCTGCGCGGCTGGATGGAGCTTTTGTGCTGGCCGGCCATGCTGCTCTTCTGCTTCCTTCTGGGAGAAGGAGTGCTGCGCACCCAGGACAAGTGGCTCTACTATGTGAGGCTGCTGATCTTTGCCGCCCTGGCGGAGCTTCCCTACAACAAGCTCAGCTTCGGATATTACATCAGTACCGAAGCCCAGAATGTGCTCTTCACCGTCCTGCTCTGCGCCTGCCTCCTCTTCGTCATAGACAGGGTGAGGATAGGCAGCGACAACATGGCGGCGACCATAGCGGCGGAGCTTATATGCGCTGCCGCGGGAATAAGGCTCTCAGAGCTTCTGAGCCTTGAAATGGGCCGCTTTGCGGTCATCGCTTCGATACTTTGCTACATCTCGGTAAGAGTGACCTACAGCGGCATTTTCAGGCTCATAAGCATAGGCCTGCTGTGCTTAAGCTACGGAGGGGAGCAATACTTCAGCCTGATCGTTTCGGGAAAGACCTTCACCCTTCCCGTCCAGGCGGCCGCTCTTCCGGCCCTGCTCCTCATCCACTTTTACAAGGGAAAGCGGGGGCCCAACGGGCTCCTGGTAAGGTACCTCAGCTACTTCTTCTATCCCCTGCTCATAGGCCTTACTCTGTATCTAAAGATGAAAGGCATAAAGCTTTAGAAAGACAGGGACCGCGGCGGAGGGCCAAGCTCCTTCGGCCTTAACAGGAGGCAATGCTGTACGCATTGGACCTTTGCCCTGCACGGCGATAAAGGCTGAACGCTTCCGGCTCCCAGCCTTTTCAAAAGCTCCAATTATACATAACACACTCAGACGAGATCAAACCGCGCTTATCCGGCGCGGTTTTTTGCCGCATAAAAACTCCCCCCGCCCTTTCGGGCGGAGGGAGCGGTGTTCTTATTCAGCGGCCTTAAGCCGCCGTTTTACGAGCCTGACTACTGCTCGTAGCTCTCCCAGTCGGGAGTCTCGGTGAGCTTGGTCCAGAACTCGCTGCCGTCTGCTCTGACTTCGCAGTCGTGGCTGTTGGTCGCTTCCTGAACGTGCAGGTAGTACCACTTGGCAGTGTTCTTGTTGTCGGGCCAGGTGATCATGTTGGGAAGCAGGTCGTCGACGCTTGAGGGCAGTCTGTGGAGCACCCTGTTGACGATGGCCATGGCCTCGCTCCTCTTGATCTTGGCGTCGGGCTTGAAGCTGCCGTCGGCGTATCCGTCGATCCAGCCGTTCTCCGCGGCCTTGCTAATCTCTTCGGATGCCCAGTGTCCGCTGATGTCGCTGAAGTCGGCTTCGATACCGGCGTGCCTGGCGTCGAAGCGGGCGGCCATCGCGGTGAACTCAGCTCTGGTGATCGGGCTCTCGGGATGGAAGCCTCCGTCGGAGTATCCGTCGATTATGCCCAGGTTGGCCAGGGTGGAGATGGCGGTGTTGTACCACTTGGTCTCTTCAACATCGTTGAAATCATTCTCGTGGCTCAGGTATTCCTCGCGGACCTCGTCCTTAAGGAGCCTGAAGAATATGGTCGCGACCTCGGACCTCTTGATCTGAGCCTCGGGCATCACGCTGCCGTCGGGGTAACCTACTATGTAGGCGAAGTGGTCGTCTCCGTTGAGCCCGGGAGGAACGACCGTAGCCTTCCAGCCGGCGTAGACGGTCTTGTCGGAGGTCATCTTAATGGAAGTGATCTTGTCGGTGAGAGCCGCGTCGCTGTACCAGCCGGTGAAGGTGCAGCCTTCCTTGGTCGGATGGTAGGTCAGGCTTACGACTACGTCCTCGACATACATCTCGGGAGCGTAGTAGGTGCCGCCGTTGGACTCATAGGTCAGGGTGTACTTCTTGCTCACGGGACCGTTCTTGTAGGTGTTGGTAATGGTCACAACATCATCCGCGTCAGGCTTGCTGATGCTGGTCGAGTAGCCATTGACCGGCTCCTCGGTGATAGTATAAACGATCTCCTCGCCGGTCTCGGGATCATACCTTAAGAG
>JAFRWQ010000229.1 GCA_017437925.1 Bacillota bacterium | reverse complement strand
CTATGCCGGTCTCGCCGTGGGGCACCTTGAGGGAGGTGTCTCTGACTTCCCTGGCCTTTTCGCCGAAGATGGCGCGGAGCAGCCTCTCCTCGGGGGTGAGCTCGGTCTCGCCCTTGGGGGTGACCTTGCCTACCAGTATGTCGGAGGAGTCGACCTCGGCGCCTATGCGCACTATGCCTTCCTCGTCGAGATCCTTGAGAGCGTCGTCGCCCACGTTGGGGATGTCCCAGGTGATCTCTTCGGGACCCAGCTTGGTGTCTCTGGCTTCCGATTCGTATTCTTCTATATGTATTGAGGTGAGGACGTCATCCATGAGCAGGCGCTCGTTGAGAATGAGAGCGTCCTCGTAGTTGTAGCCGTCCCAGTTCATGAAGCCTATGAGCAGGTTCTTGCCCAGGGCGATCTCTCCAAGATCGGTGGAGGGACCGTCGGCTATGACTTCGCCCGCCCCGACTCTCTCGCCGTGGCAGACTATGGGCTTCTGGTTGATGCAGGTGCCCTGGTTGGACCTCTTGTACTTGAGCAGCTCGTATTCGTCGCTGCCTCCCTCGTCGGCCGCAACCACTATGCGGGTGGCGTCAACGAAGGTGACGATGCCGTCCCTCTTGGCGAGGACGACGACTCCGGAATCCTTGGCCGCGAAGCCCTCGACTCCGGTCCCCACGAAGGGAGCCTCGGATACCAGGAGGGGCACTGCCTGACGCTGCATGTTGGCGCCCATCAGAGCGCGGTTGGCATCGTCGTTCTCCAGGAAGGGTATCATGGAGGTCGCTATGGATACCACCTGACGGGGCGAAACGTCCATGTAATCGACGGTCTCGCGGGCGTGGAGGTCGATCTCGCCCAGGGCTCCTCTGGCCAGGACCTTCTCGTTAACGAAGTGGCCCTCGGCGTCGAGAGGCTCGTTGGCCTGAGCTATGATCAGGGTCTCCTCTTCGTCGGCGGTGAGGTAGTCAACGTCTTTGGTGACTATGCCGGTCTTCTTGTCGACCCTTCTGTAGGGGGTCTCGATGAAGCCGTACTGGTTGATGACGCCGTAGGTGGTGAGAGAACCGATGAGGCCGATGTTGGGGCCTTCGGGGGTCTCTATGGGGCACATGCGGCCGTAGTGGGAGTGGTGTACGTCTCTGACCTCGAATCCGGCCCTTTCTCTGGACAGACCTCCGGGTCCCAGAGCCGAGAGCCTTCTCTTGTGGGTAAGCTCTGACAGGGGGTTGGTCTGGTCCATGAACTGGGACAGCTGGGAGGAACCGAAGAATTCCTTGACCGCGGCGGTCACCGGGCGGATGTTGATCAGGTTGGAGGGAGTGGCGACCTCGGTGTCCTGGATGGTCATCCTCTCCTTGACGACCCTCTCCATTCTGGACAGGCCGATGCGGAACTGGTTCTGCAGCAGCTCGCCCACGGTCCTGAGCCTTCTGTTGCCCAGGTGGTCGATATCGTCGGTGGAGCCTATGCCCTCGGTGAGGCCGAAGAGATAGCTGACCGAAGCGATGATGTCGTCGAATATGATGTGCTTGGGAGAGAGCACGTGCCTCCTGCTGTAGAGGAACTCGGCGAATTCCCTCTCCTCCTCGGCCTTCTTTGCCTTGCCGGCATTCTTGGTCCTGGGGCCGTGGATCTCTTCGTACTCGGCGAAGACTCCGTTCATGGCCGGGAAGAAGACCTTGTCGGGCAGCTTGTAGGCCAGGGGATCGAAGTCGAGGTAATCGGCGAACTTTACGAAGTTGTTGCCTATGACCTTTACGGCCTTGCCGTCGGTGTGCTTGGACTCGACGAAGACATACTCCACGCCTGCGTCCTCGATCTTCGCGGCGTCGGCGCGGGAGAGCTTTGTTCCCGCCTCGAAGAGGATCTCGCCGGTCACGGGATCGGTGACGTCCTCCATAAGCCTGCAAAGGGCGATGCGGTTCTTAAGACCGAGCTTCTTGTTGTACTTATAGCGGCCGACCTTTGCCAGATCGTATCTCTTCACGTCGAAGAACAGGCCTTCGATGAGATCGTAGGCGCTGTCGAAGGTGGCGGGCTCGCCCGGTCTGAGCTTTCTGTATATATCCTTAAGGCCCTGCTCGAAGTTGTTGGTCCCGTCCTTCTCGTAGGTCAGGGACAGCCTGTCGTCATGGCCGAAGATTTCTTCTATTTCTGCGTTGGTGCCCTCGTAGAGGGTAGCGGCGGTCTGGGTCTTGTACTCGCCGTAGCGGCGGACCCTCTTGTGCAGCTCTTCCTCGGTGATTGCGGGGTTCTTGGCCCTTTCGCCGGCGACCTTCTCGTCGACTCCCTTGTAGGAGAGAGCCCTTAAGATGGCGGTGATGGGCTGCTTCCTGGTGCGGTCAACGCGCACGGAAAGAGAGAGACCGGCGTCGGTCTCGTATTCCAGCCAGGCGCCTCTGTTGGGGATGATCTGGGTGGAGAAGAGCTTGTTGTTGGATTTATCGGTGCTTACGGAATAGTAGGGGCCGGGGGACCTGACCAGCTGGGTCACCACGACGCGCTCGGCGCCGTTGTAGATGAAGGTTCCCTTTTCGGTCATTATGGGGAATTCGCCCATAAAGACTTCCTGCTCCTTGACGTCGCCCGTCTCCTTGTTGATGAGGCGGACCTTTACCTTCAGAGGCGCGGAGTAGGTGGCGTCCCTCTCCTTGCACTCCTCCTGGCTGTACTTTGTTTCATCGGAAATTGAATGATCCACGAACTCAAGGGCCAGGTTATCCGCATAATCCCTGATGGGGGATATGTCTTCGAATACCTCGGAAAGGCCTTCCTTTATGAACCAGTCATAGGAGGCCTTCTGTATATCCAAAAGGTTGGGCATTCTACGGACCGCGGGGATCTTGGAGAAGCTTCTGCGCTTGCGCTTGTTGTCGTCGTCTTCAAGAACCTGCGGGGTATACCAGTCCTTTTCCATGTTTTCGGGCATCGTGTTCCCTCCTTAATCAAACGCTGGTGACTTATTGACAGTTGCCGATAATTGACTCGGCTTCCGCAAAATGTCAAATAAAGTCGATTTTCTGCCATAAACTGGCAGATTTTCGGTGTTTCCAAAAGAACACCAAAAGGGTTGCCCCGGCAGGACAACCCTTTTAAGAGTTGGTTGAGCCTGATTACTTCAGGGTGACCTTGGCGCCGACTTCCTCGAGCTTGGCCTTGATGGCGTTGGCTTCGTCGGTGGGAGCGCCTTCCTTGAGGATGGAGGGAGCCTTGTCTACCATTTCCTTGGCTTCCTTGAGGCCGAGTCCGGTCAGCTCGCGGACGACCTTGATGACCTTGATCTTCTCGGAACCGATCTCGGTGAGCTCTACGTTGAACTCGTCCTTGACTTCCTCTGCGGGGGCGGCACCGGCAGCGCCGGCAACTGCTACGGGAGCGGCGGCGGATACGCCGAACTCCTCTTCGCAAGCCTTTACGAGCTCGTTGAGCTCAAGTATGGTCATTCCCTTTATAGCCTGGATGATTTCTTCTTTAGTCATTTTTGTTTCTCCTTAAAACATTAAATGAAAGTATACTCTGCTGAAAATTGTTTGATTACTCGGTCTTCGCGTCGGCAATGGCCTGGAAGGTGCGGACCATCTTTCCGACGGGGCTCTGGATGCTGCCCATGAACTTGGCGACGAGCTCGGCCCTGGAGGGGATGGAGGCGAGAGCCTGGCAGCCCTTGGCATCATAGAGGACTCCCTCGACGACGCCGGCCTTGAAGCTCATCTTGCTCATCTGCTTCATCGCGGCGGCAAGTACTCTGGTGGGAGCGATGGCGTCGTCATAGCTGACGGCCAGGGCGCTGGGTCCGGACAGGACGTCCTTGAGTCCTTCGTACTTGGTCCCCTCGATCGCCTTGGCGATCAGGGTGTTCTTGTATACGGTATAATCGACATTGGCGTCGCGGAGCTGCTTTCTCATCGCGGTGACTTCCTCGACGGTGACGCCCTTGACCTCGCCGGTCTTCTCGTCGGTGCCGGTCATGTAATCGATGATGACGGCGGACTGGGCCTTTTCGAGCTTCTCTTTGATCTCGTCAATGATCGCAGCTTTAAGTTTTTGACTTTCTACTGACATTTTTCTCCTTTCCGGCTTCTTCTGAAGAAGAAAGCCTTTTCGGTTGCAGACAGAAAAGGCTTGGATTTATGGATCGTAACCTCGGCTGGATATTAAGAGCTTTCGCTCACCTGCTGTCTACAGTTTTTTATTCTGTTTAGTTGCGATTCAGGCCTTACTTGGTCTGAGCCACTGTCAGCTTCTGGGGATTGAGCTTGACTCCGGGGCCCATGGTGCTGGCCACGGTAGCGCTCTTGATGTACTGTCCCTTCGCTGCGGCGGGCTTTGCCTTGATGATGGCTTCCACAAGAGCCTGGTAGTTCTCGGCCAGCTTCTCAGCGCCGAAAGATACCTTCCCGATGGG
>JAFRWQ010000228.1 GCA_017437925.1 Bacillota bacterium | reverse complement strand
GGAGGGCAGGGGGTTAAGGGCCGGGCACACCGAAGCGCAGAGTCCGCATTCGCTGCAGAGCTCCGCGTTGACCAGGGGATATTGGAATCCCATGGCGTCCCTTTTCATTTCTACGGCCTTTGAGGGACAGGCCGCCGCGCAGGCTGCGCAGCCGAAGCACCGGCCCGGGTCTTTATAAAGCTGCGGCATGGCTGATCATCTCTTTCAGGTAGTTAACCGAGGCCTCGCGCCTCTCCTTTATGCGTTCTTCGAAGGCTCCTTCGGGAAGGGACGAGAGCTTTTCCCCGTAGGCTTCGGGAAGGCCGACGCTCTTCAGCAGCTCCTCCAGCCTGCCGCCCCTTTTGGAGAGGCCGCCCTTAGTTCCGCAGGCCAGCAGGGGCTTTCGAAACATGAGGGCGAAGGCGGTGCCGTGGAAGGAGTTGGTGAATACCGCCGAGGCTCCGTGAAACAGGCTCACCCAGTCGTTCACTCCGACCCCGCTGAAGGCTGAAAAGCCGAAGCGGGGCATGAAGACCGATGTGATCGCTTTGAGGGGGACTCCGTCTTTTTCGGCGGCTTCCTTTGCCCTGCCTATGAGCCCGGGATCCTCCTGCATGAGGTAGAGCAGGTGGTAGGGGCCTTCCTGCTCCTTTTTCATCAGCTTCTCCCAATCCTCAGGGGAAAGGAGGAGGGTGGGGTCGAGGGATACCGCCGGGTCTCTTCCCGTCAGCTCTCTGACCGTCTTTCTTCCCGCTTCTTCCCTCACCGAAAGCCCGGCGAATTCCGAAAGAAGCTCCGCGCATCTGCCCTTCATCTCGGGGGGCAGGTCTTCCCCTCCGAAGCTGGCCGCGTAGGAAAAGCGCTTTTCGGGCGGGGCGAAGGGGAGGAAGAAGTTCGGGTCGGCGCCCAGAACGTACATGTTCCATACCTGGTCGCTGCCGCTTACGAAAAGGCAGTGCTCCTTTTCGCACAGCTCCATGCCTTCGAGGCCGTAAAGCCTTGAGATTTTAAGGTTTTCGTCTCTGAAGCGTTTGAAGAGGAGGCTCCTCTTCTCATCCTCCATTGCGGCCTTTTTAAGAAGGACCGCCGCCGCGGGGGGCAGGCCTTTCAGATCGGGCTTTTCCTTTTCGGGAAAGCCCAGGTCTATGAACTCGCTCTCAAGGCCCAGCTCCGAAAGCTTGGTCTGAAGGGCGTAGGCCTGAAGGACAGCGCCGAAATTGTCGGCCCTGAAGTGGGTCAGTATGCCGGCCTTCATTTCTTTCTGACCTCCTCCCTGGCCCAGTAAAGCAGGGACTCCCTGATGGTGTCCATGCGCTTCTTTTCGATCTTTTTTATCTCCTCTTCGTAATACTCCCTGTCGCATTCGCAGTGGGGGAGCACCGCCCTGAACATGGCGGACAGGGCCAGATACCTTTCCCTGTACATGGCGAAGCTCTTCTTCTGCGAGGAGTGTCCCGAAGACCTCTTGTAATAGTGGTGCAGCACCTCGGGTATGAAGCCGCAGACCGTCCTGCTGGCGGGGGGAAGCAGCAGCTGCAGGTTCTGGCCCGCCGGGGAGACCGGTATCTCCCTGCCCGGGTAGCAGAGGTCGAAGAGGTCCATCCTGACCATGTAGCAGCCGGCGTAGCAATAGGTGGTCTCCCACATCAGCGCGTGAAAGATGTCCTGGGTATGCCTGTCCTCCTCCTTGGCGCTGGACCTCATCCATTCGCCCGTGTCGCCGTTGATCACGTCGCCGTCGTTCCTGACCATGCCGATCTCCGGGTGGTCGATAAGGAACTGCGCCTTCTTTTCGACGCATTCCGGCTCCATCACGTCGTCGGCATCGCACCAGGTGAGAAAAACGCCGCCGGCCTCCTTGAGGGCCGCGTTGACGGCCGCGGACTGGTTTTGATGGGGCAGCTTGAGGAGCTTCACCCTGACCCCTGCCTCTTCGAGCCTCGGAGTATAGTCTTCGATGCAGCTCACCGAAGCGTCGGAGGAGCCGTCATCGGCCAGTATGAGCTCCAAAGGCCTGTAGGTCTGGGCTGCCACGCACTCCAGGTAATCTCTGAGATAGGGCATGGCGTTGTATACGGGGGTCATGAGTGAAACAGCGGGTCTGCTCATTTCTTCATTCTCTTTCTTATGATCGCGGCGTAATTGGCGAGCTCCGCCCTGCGGTCCGTCCTTCCGGTGTTGGACGTGTGGATGCGCCTGAGCTTGGTCAGCTTATCGGCCCTTTTCGTCTTAAGGCCCGAATCCCTCAGCCTCGCCAGCCAGTCGACCGTCTCTCCGGTGCGTAGCCTCTCGTCGAAAAGCCCCACGGTATCGAGGACGCTGCGCCTCATGAGCACGCAGCCTGTAAGCGCCCCGTAGCCCTCGGGCTGGGGCGCAAGGCCCTTCTTTTCCTCTTCGGAAAGCTCGGGGGACACGAAATCCGCGGCCTTTCCTATCGATGCCGCCAGCTCCGGGTCCTCGGCGAGGAGGGCGTACAGGGCCTCGAGGGCGCCGTCCGCCAGCAGGTCGTCGGCGTCGTGAAAGAGTATGAGCTCCCCGTGAGACGCGGCGAAACCGGCGTTGCGGGCCGAGCCCGCTCCTCCG
>JAFRWQ010000002.1 GCA_017437925.1 Bacillota bacterium | reverse complement strand
CTTCTGAGCTTTTCGACGAGCAGCAGATACTGCTCCCTGTTGTAGACCCTGTTCATTTCCCTGAGCACCTTATCCGAGCCCGACTGGACCGGCAGGTGTATCTGGCGGCAGATATGCCTGGGGTTCCTGAAGCATTCTATCAGCTCGTCCGAGATGTCCTTGGGATGAGAGGTCATGAAACGTATACGCTCTATGCCGTCGATCTTGTCGAGCTCCCTCATGAGCCCCGCGAAATCCAGGTGGGGCTCGTCGGTCTTCGCGTTGTATGTGCCTTCGACAGACCCGGCCCTGCCGTAGGAATTGACGTTCTGTCCCAGGACCATGATCTCTTTGCAGCCGGAGGCGGCAAGCTCCCTGACCTCGGCGATGATAGCTTCGGGCCTTCTGCTCCTCTCCCTGCCCCTGGTGTAGGGCACTATGCAGTAGCTGCAGAAGTTGTTGCAGCCCTGCATTATGCTGACATAAGCCTTGAAATCGTAGGCTCTTCTGGAGGGCAGGCCTTCGGCTATGGGTCCCGCCTCCGAGAGCACGTCTATGATGTGCCTCTTCTCCTCATAAGCATTTTTGAAGAGCCTGGGAAAATCGCTCAGGTTGTGGGTGCCGAAGACCAGGTCGACCCAGGAGTACTTGGCCTTGATGCTGTCTATTATCCTCTGCTGCTGCATCATGCAGCCGCAGACGCAGACCATCATTCCCGGCCTGCTCTCGTGGCTGTTCTTCAGCTGCCCCAGGACTCCGAAGAAGCGCTTGTCGGCGTTTTCCCTCACGCTGCAGGTGTTGAGGACCACCGCGTCGGCATTTTTGGGGTCTTCGGTAAAGACGTAGCCCAGCTCCTCGAGCATTCCCGCTATGGTCTCCGAATCCCTCTCGTTCATCTGGCAGCCGAAGGTTATTACGTGATAGGTCTTCATGATCTTACAAATATGTCCTCGTTCTCGTTCTTTCTTCTGCGGTTCATCAGGCCTTCGAGGGCCTCTTTGGGCGTCATCCTTCCCTCGGTCACGCCGTAAAGGCTTTGGGTTATGGGCATCTCGACGCCGAGCTTATCCGAAAGGCTCACGGCGGCTTCTGCGGTATATATGCCTTCGACCACCATGCCCACCTGCTTTACGGCCTCCGAAGGCTCAACGCCCTGCCCTATGAGCATGCCGCAGCGGCGGTTTCTGGAGTGGATACTGCCGCAGGTCACTATAAGGTCTCCTATGCCGGAAAGGCCCGAGAAGGTGTTGGGATCGGCGCCCAGCCTTGTGCCCATGCGCGTCATCTCGGTGATGCCCCTGGTCATCAGGGCGGCCTTTGCGTTGTCGCCCAGCTTAAGGCCGTCGCTTATGCCCGCCGCCAGGGCTATTATATTCTTTAAAGCGCCTCCGAGCTCCACGCCGGTCACGTCCGAAGCGGTGTAGACCCTGAAGACCCGGTTCATGAAGGCGTCCTGGACAGCCTTCGCGTCTTTTTCGTTTTCAGATGCCGCGACCAGTGCCGCGGGGAGCCTTCTTCCAACCTCTTCTGCGTGGGAGGGACCCGAGAGCACCGCGTAGCGGCCGCCGGGCCTTATCTCCTCGGCAAGCTCGGAAAGCCTCTTAAGGCTCTTTACATCTATGCCCTTGGCGACGTTTACGGCCAGGGCCGAGGGCTCAAGAAAGCAGGAAAAGTGTTCATAGACCTCGGAAAAGCGCTGGGCGGGGACTGCGAAGACCGCAAGGTCCGCGCCTTTGAGCGCTTCTTCGGCTTCGGGGACGAAAAGCATGCTTTCGGGCAGCCTGACTCCCGGCAGATATCTTGTGTTTTCAAGCCTTTCGGCGGTCTCGGAAAGCCTTTGCGGGTTCCTGTCCCAGAGGCTGACCTCATGACCGTTATCGGAAAGGACCAGGGCCAGGGCGGTCCCCCAGCTCCCCGCTCCTATGACTGCTGCTTTCATCGGGGCCTCCTATTTCTTCGAAAAGTCAAGCTTCGACTCTTCGCCCCTCAATATCCTTCCTATGTTGGACCTGTGCTTAAAGATCACAATGGCGGCCATTACGAGGGCGTAGGGGAAGAAAGCCCTGTATCTGAAAAAGCTCAGGATGGGAAGAGCGACTGCCGCGGCGACGGAGCCGGCCGATACCATTTTGGTAAGGGCTATGACGGCCAGAGCAATTACGGCGGCCATGCCCGCAAGAGACGGCGAAAGGGCGAGAAGAGCCCCGAGGCTTGCCGCCACGCCCTTTCCTCCCTTAAAACCGTAGAGGACAGGCCAGATGTGGCCTATAATTACGCAGACTACGGCAAGGCAGGCGCCCGGATCTCCCGCAAGGGCCCTTCCTATCAGCACTGCGCATGCTCCTTTGAGCACGTCTATCACAAGGGTCAGGGCCGCCGCCTTTTTGCCGTATATCCTCAGCATGTTGGTGGTCCCGGCGTTGCCGCTGCCCTGCTCTCTTATATCCTTTCCCTTGAGCCTGCTCAGGATGATGGCCGGCGAGATGTTGCCGAGAAAGTAGGCGATGACGGCGGAAAGAGCGAGCTTAAACATCGGCGTTCTCCCCTTTCTCCCTGAAGACGAACTTGATGGAGGTCCCTTCGAAGCCGTAGCCGTCCCTTATCTTGTTCTCAAGGTACCTGGAATAGGAGAAATGCATCAGCTCCCTCTTGTTCACCTGGAAGGAGAAGAGAGGAGGCTTTACGCCCACCTGGGTGCAGTAGTATATCTTGAGCCTCTTGCCCTTGTCGGATGGCGGGTTGTTCATCATTACCGCGTCGGCGATGAGGGCGTTGAGCTGGCCGGTGGAGACCCTCATTGCCCTGTTTTCCGCCACGGTCTTCGCCTTGTCGAGCACCTGGCTGAGCCTCTGGCCCTTCAGGGCCGAGGTAAACATGACGGGAGCGTAGTCCATGAACTGGAGCTCTCCCTTGATCTTCCTGGTCATGTCCCTCATGGTATTGGTCTCTTTGACGACCAGATCCCACTTGTTTACGACGACTATTATGCCTTTCCCCGCCTCGTGGGCCATGCCGACGATCTTTTTGTCCTGCTCGGTGAGGCCTTCGCGGGCGTCGAGGACCATCAGGGCCACGTCGCAGCGCTCGATGGCTGCTATGGCCCTTACGACGCTGTATTTTTCAATGTCTTCGGTGACCTTGCTGCGGCGGCGTATGCCGGCGGTGTCGATGAGGGTGAACTTGACACCGTCCTTTTCGAAGGGTGTGTATATGGAGTCGCGGGTGGTGCCTGCGATGTCGCTGACTATCACCCTCTCCTCCCCCAGGAAGGCGTTGACTATGCTGGATTTGCCCACGTTGGGCTTTCCTATGACGGCGATCTTGATGTCATCCTCTTCCTCGTCGGAAAAGCTCTCTTCGGGGATGCGTTCTATGATCTCGTCCAGAAGGTCTCCCAGGCCCAGCATGTTGACCGAGGAGACCGCGAAGGGAGTCCCCAGGCCCAGCTCGTAAAGATCGTAGATACCGGTGTACTTTCTGGGATCGTCCACCTTGTTGGCGACCAGTATGACCTCTTTGTTCTTCCTTCTGAGGATCTCGGCCACGTCAAGGTCCGCGGAGGTCAGTCCCTCCTTGCCGTCTACCATAAACAGTATTACGTCAGCCATCTCCATGGCGATCTCCGCCTGGGCCCTCATGGCGGCGGGAATGATATCTTCCGAGGCCGGCTCTATGCCGCCGGTATCTATGAGCATGAACTTCCTGCCCGACCACTCGGCGTCGGCGACTATCCTGTCCCTGGTCACTCCGGGAGTGTCCTCGACTATGGACAGGCGCCTGCCTATTATCTTGTTGAAAAAGGTGGATTTGCCCACGTTGGGCCTTCCCACCACCGCGACTATGGGTCTGCTCATTCAATGCTCCTTTCGGACAGCGTTTCGTATTCTTTTTCCATGCCGGTCAGTTCCTTCCAGACTCCTCTTATGACTATCAGGCCGAAGATGAGGCCCGCTATGTCGGCGAAGCACTGGGCGGTCTGGACACCGAGGAATCCTATGAATCTGGGGAGTATGATCACGCAGGGGATCAGGGCCAGGCCCTGCCTGGTGAGCCCCAGGAAGGTCGATTTATATGTCTTGCCTATGACCTGCAGCAGCATGTTGTTCATGATGGCGAAGGCCGTGAGCCAGAATGTTATGCAGTGATACCTGAGAGCGGCCGCCCCGTATTCTATGACCAGGGGATCGCCCTTTCTGAAGATGCCTATCAGTGAAGGAGCGAAGGCGAACTCGAGGACGCACATTACGATCAGGAACACCGTTCCGAAGCGGACGCAGAACTTGTAGGCTTCTTTGACCCTCTTTATCTTTTTCGCCCCGTAATTGAAGCCGCAGACCGGCTGGAAGCCCTGTCCGTAGCCCAGGACGCAGGCATTGGTGAAGTTGCCTATCTTGGTAACTATGGCCATGGCGGCTATGGCCGCGTCTCCGTAGGGGCCGGCGGCGTTGTTTAAGGCCGCGTTGGCGAAGCCTCCCACAGCCTGCCTGGTGAGGGACGGAAGTCCGCAGCGGTATATGGCCCTGTAGCGCTTGAGGCTCGGAGCGAAGTTCCTGAACCTTATCCTGACCACTGCCTTCTTCTCGACCCCGGCGAAGAGTATGCAGGCGCTGATCATCTGGCTTATGATGGTCGCCCAGGCAGCGCCCGCTATGCCCATATCAAATCGGAAGATGAATATGGGGTCCAGTATCATGTTGAGTATGCCGCCCACTCCCAGGCCCAGCATGCCGTAAAAGCTCAGGCCCTGCTGCCTCAGCTGCTGGTTGAACACGTGGCCCGTCACCATGAAGGGAGCTCCCATGAGTATCACTCCCATGTAGGCCCTGGCGTAGGGAAGTATGGTGTCGGTGGAGCCCAACAGCCTGCACAAAGGGGTAAGGAGCAGAAGCCCCGCTGCCGCGAAGACCGCGGCGGCGAAGACGCCGGTAAAGAAGGCGGTGGCGCCTATCTTCTCAGCCTCTTCCTTGTCGTGAGCGCCCAAAAGCCTTGAAATATTGATGCCCGAGCCCTGTCCGAAGAAAAAGCCCAGAGCCTGGATCAGGTTCATGCAGGCCAGGGTTATGCCCACCGCGCCCGAGGCGCTGGTGCTGATCTTGCCTATGAAATAGGTGTCCGCCATATTGTATATGGTGGTGATCAGGTTGCTTATTATGCAGGGAATGGCGAGGGAGCTCACGAGCTTCCCGACCGGTTCCTCCGTCATCTTTTTATATCTTTGCTCTTCGCTGAGTCCCGAAGCCATACGCCCTCTCTGTTTATCCACATCTGCAGTCTGACTAATTATTATGTATCAAAACTCCGCCCTTTTCAAGCAAAAACTGTTATTTCAGCCGCAGGGGGACCCAGTTTAAGGGCCCTGACCGGGCGTAAACTGCGAAATGTACCCTTTTCCCTTGACCTCATAAGCATATGTGATAAGATTATATGGTTATTGGAGGTACGGTATGAAAGTTGCAGTCGTCGGCGCCGGAAAGCTCGGCACCACCATCACCGAAGCCCTTCTGGGCGGCAAAAATGAAGTCACGGTCATAGATTCCAATTCCGAAAAGCTTCAGAAGCTGGGAGACCGCTACGACATCAGGCCGGTGGAAGCCAACGCCATAGAGACCGGGGTCCTCAGGGACATAAACATAGGCTCATACGATATTCTGATCTCGGCCACCAACAGCGACGAGCTCAACATGGTCATATGCCGCTTCGCCAAGGAGCTGGGCTGCCACCAGGTCATCGCAAGAGTCAGGGCTCCCGAGCACGTGGCCCAGGAGGAGTTCATCAAAAAATCGATGAACATCGACTACATAGTGAACCCCGACATGGCCTGCGCCACCGAGATCTACAACTACCTTACCCAGAAATACAGCCTCAGCGGCGGAAAACTGGTCACCGGAAAGACCGCCATACTCGAGTGCGACGTGGAGAGCCTTCCGGGCCTTGCGGGCAAAGCCCTTAAAGACCTGGGCGACCGCATGAACGGGGTCCTCATAGCCGCAGTCTCGAGAAACGGCAAGATCATCATCCCCAACGGCAGCACGGTGCTGATGGGCGGCGACACCATATACATCATAGGCATTGAAAAGCGCATCAACGAGATAGGCGCCAAGGTCCGCAGGGGCAGAGAGCATACCGGCATAAAGCGGGTCATGCTGGCCGGCGGAGGAAAGACCGGCTTCTATCTTGCCCGCATGCTCTCGGCTTCGGGCATCAGCGTAAAGATAATAGAAAGGGACAGGAAGCGCTGCGAATACCTCTCCGAGCAGCTCGGAGAAGCCCTGGTCCTCAACGGCGACGCCACCGACACCGGCCTCCTCGCTGAAGAGAACCTTCAGTCCATGAACGCCTTCGTCGCGGTCACCGGTTTTGACGAGGAGAACCTCCTCCTCTCCCTCATCGCAAAGAGGAACGGAGTCGAGGACGTTGTGACCAAGATCAGCCGCAACAGCTACGGCAGCCTTACCGAGAGCCTCGGCGTCGACATGATCATCAACCCCATGGAGATGAGCGCCGCCAGCATACTCAGGTACATAGAGCGCGAAGGCATAGTCATATTCTCCAAGATAGTCCAGGGACAGGCCGAGTTCGTCGAGATCATAGCCGACGGCAGCATGGCTCTCACCGAAAAGCCTCTGTCCTCCCTGCAGCTCCCCAACGGCGTCCTCATCGCCTCGATCCACAGGTCCGGCGAGGTCATAATACCCAAAGGCAGCACCCAGATCATGAACGGAGACCGGGTGCTCATACTCTCCCTGCTCTCCAGCACCGTGTCCCTCGAGGCCCTTCTCAAGAGAAGATAGAATATGGTCCTTAACAAAAGGCTCGTAACTAAAGTACTCTGCGCCGTCATGACCCTGGTAGGGGCCCTGATGCTCCTTCCCTGCGCCGTGTCCCTCATATACGGGGAGAGCTTCGTGGCTGTATCCTTTGCGGTCTGCGCCCTCCCGATGATAGCCGTGGGCTACCTGGCTTTCAGATTTTCAAAGCCGCCCGAGACCAACTCCTTAGGTCTTCGGGACGGTTTTTTCATCGTGGGAAGCGCCTGGCTGGTCCTTTCGGTCCTTGGCGCCCTGCCCTTTGTCATCTCGGGAGCCATACCAAACCTCGCCGACGCGTTTTTTGAGACCGCCTCCGGCTTTACCACCACCGGAGCCAGCATTCTGAGCGGGGTCGAGGGCCTTCCCATGGGCGTTCTCTTCTGGCGTTCCTTCACTCACTGGGTTGGAGGCATGGGCATACTGGTCCTTACCATAGCCATGATGCCGGCCCTGGGCATAGGCGGACAGAAGATCATGAGAGCCGAGACCACAGGCCCCTCCATGGACAAGATCACCTTTACCTTCAACGATACCGCCAGAAGCCTTTACCTCATATACACCGGCATGTCGTTGATCGAGACCGCCCTGCTGATGATATCCGGAATGAACCTATACGATTCCCTGGTCTACACCTTCGGGACCGTGGGCACCGGGGGCTTCGCCACCATGAACAACGGCCTTGCGGGCTACAACGTCAGTTCCCAGCTCATAATCTCCGTCTTCATGATGCTGGCGGGAGTCAACTTCAACCTCTACTATCTGTGCCTCGCCAAAAAGCCGGGCCAGGCCGTCAAGGACCCGGAGCTTCGCTGCTATCTGCTCATAACCTTCGGCTCCACCTTCTTCGTCATGATCATGCTGCTGCTTAAGAACCAGGCGGCCGGCGTCTTCGATTCCTTCAGACTGGCATATTTCCAGGTCGCCTCGATACTGACGACCACGGGCTACAGCACCTGCGATTTCGACCTCTGGCCCCTGCCCTGCCGCATGGTCCTCATGCTCCTCATGTTCATCGGAGGCTGCGCTTCCTCGACCGGAGGAGGCATGAAGGTCATAAGGGTCATGATGGGAGTCAAGATCGCGGGAAGAGGAGTGAGAAGAAGGCTGCACCCCACCGCGGTGGACCCGGTCAAGATAGGCGGAAAGATAGTCCCCGAGCACATCACCCGCTCCGTCAGCGAGTTTTTGCTGCTCTACATCTTCGTGCTGCTGGCGGGAACCGTGCTGGTGAGCCTTGAGAACGCTGACCTCATGACCTCCTTCTCTTCGGTTTTGGCCTGCTTCAGCAACATAGGCCCCGGCTTTGAAGCCGTCGGACCCACATTAAACTACGGTTTCTACACCGCAGCCACAAAGATATTCCTCTCGATACTGATGATAGCCGGAAGACTCGAGCTCTTCACGGTCTTCCTCATGTTCACACCCGCCTTCTGGAGCAGGAAATAATGATCAAGGGCTCTGACAAGACCATATCGGAGAAAATGCGCCTGGTCAGCTACATCTGGCTCGCCGCCTGCCTCCTCGGCAGCATACCCTACCTGGTCACGGGCTACAGCGAAGACTTCATCTCCGCCTTCTTCATGTCCGTCTCCTCCTTTACCACCACCGGAGCGACCCTGGGAACGGGACTCGACGGAGGGCTTCTGCTCTTCTACCTCTCCTGCCAGTGGATGGGAGGACTCGCCATACTGGTGTTCTTAAGCTCCCTCCTGCCCTCCATCGACAGCGACTCCAAGAGCGGCCTGGACAGCAGCCGCAAGGGCCGCAGCTTCGCCGATGTAATAAGAAGCAGGGAGGGAAACCTGCTCTTCCTCATATACGTGTCCATAAGCCTTCTCATGTTCCTCGCCATGCTGTGCCTGGGTCACAGGGCCATAGAAGCGGTCGAGCTCACCCTGACAGTCTGCTCCACCGGAGGAATGGCGAGCTCCGCCTTCGACGCCATAGACGCCGGCATCAAGGGCACGGGCGTGATATGCGTCATATGCATGATACTTTCGACCGTAAGCTTTTCGGTATACGCAAGGCTCATCAAAAGGGACTTCGCCTCGGTCAGAAAGAATTCGGAGCTCAAGACCTACGCGGTGCTTCTGGTCAGCTCCGCCCTGCTCATAGCCGCCGCCAACCGCATCTCGGGAGCAAGCCCCGACCTGCTCTCCGCCCTTAAGACCGGCACCTTCCACGCCGTATCCTACAGCAGCACAACGGGCCTTACCAACGCCGACACCGCCTCCTGGCCCTCCTTCTCAAAGGCCGTGCTGGTCATGCTCTCCTTCTTCGGAGCATCTTCGGTATCCACCGGAAGCGGCATCAAGCTGGTAAGGGTCATAATCGCCATGAAGGCCTTAAGAAGGGCTTTCTTTAAGCGCATACATCCCAGAGCCGTCATCACCTTAAGGATCAACGGCAGGGTCCTCTCCGACGACACGGTGGACCAGGTCAGCTCCTTCATCATCCACTACACCATGCTCTTCCTCATGGGCATACTGGTCTTCTCCTTCTGCGCCCCGGACATGGAGACCGCCTTCTTCGGCTCCGCCTCCCTGCTCAACAACCTGGGCTCCGGCTTCGGAGTGACCGGAAGCCAGTGCAACTTCGACTTCCTCGATCCCTTCTCCAGGCTCTTCGGCTGCTTCCTCATGCTGGCCGGCCGCCTTGAGATCTACGCCCTGATGCTGCCCTTCATAAGGTCCGAAGGCAAGCAGAGATTAAGGAATTCTTAAGGCCCTCTTACAAATCTTAAATCGATCCTACAATAAGGCGTATTCCCTTGCGGGACGCCTTTTTTCGTTGTTTAATCGTCCTGACGGAGGGCTTTTGCCCTGCCATTGCTTTGCGCGTGCAAGGAAAGGAGCCGTATGATCAACTTCAACAGGGAATCCTTCTGGAATCTGCATCCCATCGAGGCGGATTCCGTGCGTGAGGACGTCAAGGGCCTGCTCATCGAAGGCGAAGAGATAATGCAGGCTTTCAAGACCATAAGAGACCAGATAATATTCACCAATCTCCGCATCATCGCCGTGGACGTACAGGGCGTCACCGGCATGAGGAAATCGTTTTCGTCGATGCCCTACACCACCATACAGTTCTTTACCATCCAGACCCCCGGCTTTCTTGAGCTGGTGCCCGATTCCGAGCTTTTGATATACTTCACCAACGGTTTCAGGGCCAACTTCGAGTTCTCGGGCAAGGTCGACATAGGAG
>JAFRWQ010000227.1 GCA_017437925.1 Bacillota bacterium | reverse complement strand
TCGTCGGGCCTTCCGTCCATGGGGGCCGCCCGGTCCAGCTTTCTTAAGCTCTCCATCTCGGCTTCGGTGAGCTCAAAGTCGAAGACCTCAAGGTTTTCCCTGATGCGCTCGATGTGCTGCGATTTGGGTATCACCGAGGCTCCGTCCTGGATGAGGAAGCGGAGCAGCACCTGGGCGGGGGTCTTGCCGTGGGCCTTGGCGGCTTCGATCACGGCAGGTTCCCTGAACATCTCGTTGGCGTTGCCCTGGCCCAGGGGGGAGTAGGCCTGATGGGTCACGCCGTATTTGGCGAGCCAGGGCTTTTCCGCCCTTCTCTGGCTGTAGAGGAAGGTCTCGATCTGGTTTACGGCCGGGGTCACTTTGTTGAAGTAGACCAGGTCGACCAGCCTTGCCGGGCTCATGTTGGAGACCCCTATGGCCTTGATCCTGCCGGCTTCGTAATATTCCTCCAGAACTCTCCAGGCGGCGAAGACGTCGCCGAAGGGCCAGTGGAGCAGGACCAGGTCTATGTACTCAAGGCCCAGCTTTTTAAAGGACCTTTCAAGGGCCTTCCTGCAGTCTTCGGTCCCGAAGTTCTTGAACCACACCTTGGTGGTGACGAAGAGCTCTTCTCTTTTTACGAGGCCCTGATCCAGGGCGGCCCTGATGCCGGCCCCGACCGCTTCCTCGTTGCCGTAGTCGTCGGCGGTGTCTATCAGGCGGTATCCGGCCCTTATCGCTTCCAGGACGCAGCTTTTGCAGACCTCGGGGTCGCTGAGCTTGTAGGTGCCCAGGCCCAGGACGGGCATCTTTACCCCGTTGTTCAGGGTTATGTATGTCATATCGCTCCTCCCGGGGTTAAAACTTTTCTTCGTGGACCTTTTCGTGATGCAGGTCCTCCCTCTTGTAGCCGGGCTTTTCCTCATCGGGGACGCCTATGGCGAGGAAGGCCAGCAGCTTGTACTCTTCGGGATAGCCCAGAAGCTCTCTCGCTGCCTCGTCGGAAGTCCTGCCGTCCTCCGCGAAGCGGCCTCTTCCCTGTATCCAGCAGCTGCCCAGGCCCAGAGCGTGGGCCATCAGCTGCATGTTGGTCATGACTATGGAGCAATCCTCGATCCAGGTGTCGGACTTTTCAGGGCTTCCTATGACGGCTATGCCGCAGGCGGCTCCCACCAGCATCTTCCCCGCGCCGGCCCTGCAGAGGGACATCTTTTTAAGGGTCTCTTTGTCTTTTACGACTATGATCTCCCAGGGCCTGGTGCCTTTTCCCGTGGCGGAGCTGAGTCCCGCGTCGACCACGGCCTCAAGGCATCTGGGGCAGGGGGCTTCGTCCTTGTACTTTCTGATGCTTCTTCTGGAAAGTATGACATTGAGCATCTCCATGGTTATCCTCCTTTTGTTATATAACAAGTGCTATATTTTCGTAAAGGCTTGGAATTTAGGGGTTTATGAGCTCTTTGAGACCGGGGCTCTTTTCTTCGAGCTCGGCCTTGAGTCCGAAGAGGAGTTTGAGCTGGTCTTTGATGTCCTCAGCCCTTTTAAGGCACTGCTCTTCGGTCGAAGCGAGGCGGGCTGCGTAGAGACCTGCGCTTACGCCCTCTTCCCTTCGCGTAAGCATCTCTTCTTCTTTAAGGGCCTTATCATACATGTCCTCCACTGCGGCCAGCTGGGTCAGCAGCTGCGGAATCTTTTTAAGGTATTCGCAGTAGAGCTCCATCTCCTGCCTTGGCAGGGCCTCGGTGAAAAGGGTCTTCATGGCCTACTTGTTGTTCGTGGGGAGCAGGGCGCTGATGGTAGCTACGAAGCTGGAGAGAGGCATTGTCTGCAGGGTGATCCTGCCCGGGCCCGTGACCACGGTGTGGAAGAAGCCCTCGCCGCCCAGCAGCACGTTCTTTACGCCCTTGACGGTGACCACGTCGATGTCGCAGGTGGAATCGGCCATGGCGAGGTTTCCGGTGTCTATGACCATGGTCTGTCCCGCGGCCAGCTGGTACTCGACGGCGCTTCCGTCTATCTCAAGGAAGGCTATGCCGCTTCCGCTGAGTTTTTGCATTATGAAGCCTTCGCCGGCCAGGAAGCCCACTCCCAGCTTCTTCTGGAAGAAGGTCGAAAGGGTGACGCCCGAGGTGGAGGCCAGGAAGGCGCTCTTCTGGCAGATCACCGGCTTATCGGGGGTGATCTCGACCGCTACTATGCTGCCGGGAAAGCTGGACGCGAAGGCGATGAGCCCTCTTCCGCCCTGGGCGGTGAAGATGTTCTGAAAGATGGATTCTCCGCTGAACATGCGGCCGAAGGCCTTGCCCAGGCTCCCTCCTCCGCTGGTCTGCATGTTCATATTGGGGCTCATCCAGGCCATGGAGCCTTTCTCGGTGATCATGGATTCTCCTGCTTCAAGCTCGCAGATGACGACGGGCATGGGTTCGCCCTTGATGGTGTAATTCATATGGTCTTTAGCCTCCTGTCTTTAAAAAAGCCGGGCCGAAAATGGCCCGGCAAGCTGCAAACGGTCTAGTGCTGCTCTTTTACGTGTACGTCCACCTGGGGATAGGGGATGGCGATGCCGGCCTCTTTGAGAACGCCCTTCATGGCGGTCTGCAGGTCGAACTTCACGCCCCAGTAATCGGCGGACTTGCACCAAGCCCTCATCTCGATCTCGACGGCGCTGTCGGCGTACTTCCTCACCTCGCAGAAAACAGCGGGATCCTTGAGGACTCTGGGATCCGCGGCGATGAACTCGGTGAGCACCTTTCTGGCGTACTCGATGTCGGTGTCGTAGGCGACTCCGATCTCCATGTCGACCCTTCTGGTGTCCTTCTTCGAAACGTTGGTGATGCTGGCGCCGGTGATCTGGCTGTTGGGCACTATGGTCACCCTGTTGTCCACGGTCACGAGGGTGGTGGACATCAGGTCGATGTGCTCGACGAAGCCTTCTCCGCCTCCGGTCACAACGTAGTCGCCGTTCTTAAAGGGCTTGTTGATCATGATGAGTATGCCGCTGGCGAAGTTGGAAAGGGACCCCTGAAGTCCCAGGGCGATGGCGGCGCCGGCCGCCGCGAAGACGGTCAAAAGGCTGCTGGCGTTGAAGCCGAATACGGTCATGATGGCGATCACTATCTCGACCCAGCAGATGATCCTGATGACGCTGCAGATGAACTTGTGGAGCATGGGGTCGAGAGAAGTCTTGCTTAAAGCCTTCTCTGCGGCCTTGATGATGAGACTTATGGCCCATTTACCCAGGATGTAGATTATAATTGCCTTTACAAGCTTAAGGCACAGGGCTGTCAGGGATGCTGTTGAAATGAATGAACCCATAGTTTATCCTCCTTTTCGGTATCGTTTAAGGGGCTCTGCCCGCTGCTTTTCGGGCGGGACCCGTTTTTACTGTTCCGGCCGTTTTTATTGTGGTATAAAGACGATCATAACAAAAGTATTATACACCCGCTCCGCCCGCGCGACAACAGTTTGCCGATGCTGACGGAGAGGAAGCGGGGCATTGATTTGCCTCGGAAAGACACGGCGGACAAAGGCCTTTCCCCGGTAATGTATTCAGAATAATCTTTTGCGAAAGTTCTCAATCGTATATAATAAACGGGAAAGCAAGGCGGCGGAGGGCCCCTTCCGCCCCATAAAACAGCCAAGACCGTGAACCGAACGGAGGTAAACATGGATCACAAGCAGAACATCATAGCGAACGTGGATTCGAAGAAGGACTTTTATTACGACCTGGCCCTCAAGATCCACGATAATCCCGAGACCGCCTACAACGAAGTCAAGGCCTGCGCCTGGATGGCACAGGCTCTTAAGGACAACGGTTTTGAGGTCGAGACCGGCCTTTATGGCATGCCTACTTCCATCAGGGCGGCCTGGGGCAGCGGCCATCCCGTTATAGGTCTTCTCGCCGAGTACGACGCCCTGCCGGGGCTTTCCCAAAAGCAGAGCACAGTCCACGATCCCGAGGTCCCGGGAGGACCCGGCCACGGCTGCGGCCACAACCTTCTGGGCACAGCGACCCTGGCGGCCGCCGTCGCGATGAAGGACGACCTTGAAAAGAACGGCCTTTCGGGCACAGTGGTCTTCTACGGCTGCCCCGCAGAAGAGGTCCTGACCGGCAAGCCCTTCATGGCAAGGGGAGGAGCCTTTAAAGAGCTTGACATGGCCCTCGCCTGGCACGGCGGCGGAGCCAACGCGGCCCACTGCGGCATATCCGGCGGCATCAACAGCGCCATCTTCCACTACAAGGGCAGGGCGGGACACGCCTCCGGCGCCCCCTGGCTGGGACGCTCGGCTCTCGACGCCTGCGAGCTCTTGAGCGTGGGCGCCAACTACCTGAGGGAGCACATCCCCGACAAGGCCCGCATCCACTATTCATATAAAGAAGCCGGCGAAGCCCCCAACATCATCCCCGACAAGGCTTC
>JAFRWQ010000226.1 GCA_017437925.1 Bacillota bacterium | reverse complement strand
CGCAGAGCGCCGGCGCCCAGCTTGGTCCAGATAAGCAGAGCGGAGTACATGGTCAGAGCGGCGCCGCCAACCACGTTGGGTTCGGCGTAGCCCTTCCACTTGGCCATCGGGCTGAAGATAGCGGTAGCTACATTGAAGAGCGCCATGCACATCATTATGAAGAGCAGCCAGGTAAGGGGCTCCTTGAGGAAGTCGATATAGTCCAGAGCGGGAATGCCCTCGGCAGGTCCCTTGACCTCCTCTTTCTTGGCCTTCTCGATCTTCTCTCCTCTCGCCTTGGCCTCTTTCTCGGCCTTTGCCTGATTTCTCAGAACGTCGTTGGGAGACTCGGTCATGAGGAAGCTGCCCAGGAAGGAGAAGATCAAAGTGAAGATGGCGACCTTGAGAGCGCCGGCCTGATATCCGCCTTCCTGCAGAGACTTGGTGACGGTAGTTACGAAGAGCACGCCGCCTACGCCGGAAGCGGTTCCGCACAGAGCTGCGAAGGTTCCGAAGGCCTTATCCCACCAGGGCTTGACCAGGGTGTAGAACATAAGGCCGCCGGCCATTACGTTTCCTGCTCCGATGAAGAGACCGGATACATAAAGCATCTTAAGGTCTTTGACGATGTAGGCGATCATCAGGTAGCCTATGGCGACCAGAGATCCGCCCAGCATGGCCAGGCCTCTGGGGCCCAGCTTCTTATAGATGAAACCGATCAGGGCGCTGAAGATTACTCCGGCTACGGAAGCTGCGGAGTTCCAGATGGCGACTTCCGCCTTGGTCACGCCCAGAGCTTCTGAGATAGGAAGCGTGAACTGGTTCTTCACAACGCCGTGAAGACCGACGATGGAAAGTGAGAAGAGGAATGCTCCGACTACGGTCAGGAAGCCCTTCCAGGTAAACTCCTCTTTCACATCATGGATAAACTGCTGGAATTTGTTCATAAAGAATTCCTCCTTATAAAACTGCGCATTCTCTATGATGAGAATAAAAATATAAAATAATGATTTCCGGGGATGTTGCCACCCCCTCCCTTATGGACCGCATGAAACTGGTCAGATTCCATACGTATCTCTATCATTATTTTATTGTGGAGGATTTAACAATTCAATTCAAAAATACGATTGCTTGTTCGAACCGTTCTATGGCCGTACATCTAACGGTTTTATAAAGCGCATCGTATCAATAAACTATATGAACCGATATATCGTCCGCAGCAGTTTTCAGGTTCCGGGAAGGCCGGCAGGCGGCCCTCCCGGATGAAATTCTTTCGGTTTTTTATATCTGATTTAGATCTACACTTTGCCGGTCATTAATCCTCGGCGGGAGCTGCTTCGGCAGCCTCGGCTTTGGCGGGAGCATACTCCCCTAAACCGTACTTCTTGTCCAGCTTGTCGTTGACCTTCTTGCCCAGCTTCAGGCAGAAGAGGCCGAGGCCCCACTGGGCGAGGGCGAAGAGGATCATGATGTCGAGGGTGATGTTGTAGGAACCGGTCAGATCGTGAGGCAGGTGACGGAGCGGGCCTACGAACATGCCTATCCAGTTGAACACCATTACCGTCATGCCGTGTACCTTAACGTTGAAGTACTTGCCCCAGGACTGTACGGAGACGAAGCCGACCAGCAGCTGGGTAGCGGTGCCGGAGAAGGCCATCAGGGCGCAGACGTAGGGATAGAGGTTCACGGGAACGGTGCCGAAGCGGTTCCAGAGCATGCATACCAGAGCGGGTATGTACATGATGGGCAGTACGTACTTCATGCCTAAAGCGTCACGCAGGGCGCCGGCTCCCAGCTTGGTCCAGATAAGGACCGCGGAGTAAGCGGTAAGGGCGGCTCCGCCGACCACGTTGGGATCCGCGTAGCCCTTCCAGGCGGCCATGGGGCTGAAGAGCGAGGTGGCTACATTGTAGACCGCCATGCACATCATGATGAAGAGCAGCCAGGTAAGGGGCTCCTTGAGGTAGTCGAGGTAATCCAGAGCGGGAACTCCTTCCGCGGGTCCCTTGATCTCCTTTTTCTCCTCGGGCTTCTTGACCTTTTCGATCTTCTCTCCCCTCTTTCTGGCCTCCCTTTCGGCCTTTTCGGCGTTTCTCAGGGAGTCGTTGGGGGACTCGGTCATCAGCAGGCTGCCGGCGAAAGCTACGGCGATGGTGAGTATGGCGACCTTGAGGGCGCCGGCCTGGAAGCCGCCTTCCTTTATGGTCTTGGTCACGGTGTTGACGAAGAGCACGCCGCCGACGCCGGAAGCGGTGCCGCAGAGAGCGGCGAAGGTTCCGAAGGCCTTGTTCCACCAGGGCTTGACTATGGTGAAGAACATGAGGCCGCCGGCCATGGCGTTGCCCGCTCCGATGAAGAGACCGGAGATGTACAGCGGAGTCAGCGAATCCTTAACCAGATAGGCTATGATGAGATAACCGATGGTTACCAGAGATCCGGCGAAGATGGCCAGGCCTCTGGGACCCAACTTTTTATAAAAGATACCGATGGCGCCGGCGAAGATTATGCCTGTGATCTTACCGGCGGAATCCCAAATGGCCACGGCGGCCTTGGTCACGCCCAGAGCCTCTGAAATGGGCAGAGTGAACTGGTTCTTGACCACGCCGTGAAGTCCTACGATGGAAAGCGAGAAGAGGAAGGCTCCGACCACGGTCAGGAAGCCCTTCCAGGTGAATTCCTCTTTCACATCATGGATAAACTGTTGGAATTTGTTCATAAAGATCTCCTCCTTAATAAAAATCCCGCATTCCCTATGATGAGAATGAAAAAGAAAATGATTTCAGGGGATGAATGCTGTCCTCTCCCCTCCGGCTTCATGGGAGCTATCTGTTTTCCATAAAGCTCTTATATAATTATTTTATTTCAGACGTTACAAAATACAAATTCAAAAAAGTACTCCGTCGTTCGATTTGTTTCATACAGGGGGATGTTGCGCGATTTGTCGAAGGTTCCGATATAAAATTCTGCTATTTCGGCGGCAAAAAGGCTTTAAATATAAAAAGACCGGAAGGCTCTTGAGAGAGTCTTCCGGCCGCTGTTTTAAGGCTTTAGATATTGAATTCGGTGTCGGGATCAAGGGGATAGATGGGCCTTGAGAGCTTCTTAAACGGAAGCTGGGTGTAGTTGGCCGTGGTGAGTCCGGGGGTGTTGGCGGTCACTATGGCCTTGGCGTGATCGTTGAAATATCCCTTGAAGTGGGTCGCGGATTTGAGCAGAACTATGCGGTACTGGTTTATGTCCGCTCCGGTCAGCAGGAAGGGCCTGTCGTCGAAGGTCTGGTTGGCGCATCTTTCGGCCACTATGACCTCGGTGTTGCCCGCCCTTATCCTCGCCATCTTCTTGTAGTCGACTACCTGCCCCACCTTGTTGGGCGAGACGTATATGCCCTTTCCGTTGGAGAGGTTGAGGACTTCGGCGTCATTTATCATGACCGGGTCTCCGTGCATATGGTCGGTCTTGCCGCCGAGAAGGCCGCTGACCTTGCCGCCGACTCCGGCTTCGAAGCACTTTTCGACGAATTCTTTGTCGTAAATGTAGCCGAATATGGTGCCGGGCTCGTTCCTCTTGAGCATCTCGGCCAGCATGCCGGTGCCGTCGCCGGGGGTCCCTCCGCCGGGATTGTCCGAGGCCTCGTTGATCACAACATAGCCGGGGCCGGGCTTTGCCAGCTCCTCAAGGGCCCTGTCCCAGGCCTGGGGAGCGTCAAGGGTCTCGACGTCCAGCTCGTGGCGGTGCTCCCAGACCCACTTTGCCAGCTCGTCGGCGCAGGCCTGAACGTCCTGCCCTTTCCTTCCCACAACGACTACCGAGCAGCGTGAGAAAGGAACGTCGCAATAGGGGAAGCCGTTGAAGAAGGTCACGTCTATCAGGTCGTGCTCTTTGCAGTATTCGGCCATGTGGTCGGTAAAGGGCTTCATGGGAGGCTCAAGAGTGCAGGCGTTGCAGCAGCTGATGAGCATGGGTATGGGCCTGTAGGCGGTGACCGGCTCGACCTCGCCCCTGAGTTTTCCTATCAAAGTCTTCATGGCGAGATATCCGGTCTCGTACTTGTCGATGTGGGGGTACATCTTCATGCCGAAGACGCCGGCGTCGGCTTCCTTCAGCATGTCGTCGGTGACGTTGGCGTGGAGGTCGCAGGACATTGCGATGGGGATGTGCCGGCCGGCGGCTTCCCTCATGCGGCGCATGGTGTAGGACTCGACGTCGTCGACCCCTTCGGCTATGCCCGCCCCGTGGAGGCAGAAGCAAAGGCCGTCGGCGTCGGGGTTTTTCTTTATGACATCGCATATTATGTCTACGCCGTAGTCGAGGGCTTCCCTTGTGAGCACGGGAGCAGCTCCCGCCAGAGAGACCGTGGGTATGAGCTCAACGCCCTCCTCCTCTCCCGCGTCGATCATGCCCGAAAGATGGGCGCCGTGCTTGCCCCTGAAGGCGTCGAATATGTCGTTTCCGAAGGTTGCTCCGTTGGTCCTTGCCCAGCGATCCCAGCTGCCTTCGTCCTCGGCGAAGCTGTTGGCCTCGTGATTGAGGCATCCGAAAATGATCTTCATGATCTCACCCTTTCAGCAAACGGAGCCGCCCCTTTCGGGGCAGCTCCTTCGCGTTATACTTATAAACTATCAGTGGATCCTCTCGGGGAATACGGGCTTTACTCCGGACTCTTCGGCCAGCTGCTTCTTCAGGTCTTCCTTCCAGGGCTCTATGACGGAAGGATCCTTCGCTATGTCGTAGATGCACTGGGCCTGGGCCATGCCGCCGTAGATGGCTCCCTTGAGGCCTATCATGTTGCCCACCGCGGCGACGGCGCCCCAGGAATGCATCGGGGTCCCGTAGACCATGGACAGTCCGACCAGACGGGAGGTCGGGCAGAGGTGGGTGATGTAGCCGGCGTCGGTGGAGCCGGGGGAGTTGGTGTGGATGTGGGTCGGGGCCTTGATGTGGGTCGGTATGACCTCCTCGCCCTCGGCAGGCTCGCGGCCGTTGACGTTCTTGAAGAGCTCTCTGGCGAAGGCCATCTCCTCGTCGGTGTACTCGAGAGGAGGCAGCTTGCTCATGGAGTCGTAGAAGAACTGGTTGAAGCCGCTGATCTGGACGCAGCCGGATACCATGGCGTTGACGTTGATCTTGTAATCGGTCTCGGTCATGAGGGCGGCGCCCTGGACTATCTTCTTTACCCTCTCAAAGAGCTCGTAGTTGGACTTGAGATCCTTGGAGCGCAGGAAATAGTGGCAGGCGGCGTAGCGGGGAACGGTGTTGGGTCTGCCGCCGCCGGATACGTAGGCGTAATGCATCCTTACGGTGGGCTCGACGTGCTCCCTCAGGTAGTTGATGCCTATGTTGGTGAGCTCGCAGGCGTCCAGGGCGCTGCGTCCCTTCTCAGGAGCGGCCGCAGCGTGGGCTTCCTTGCCGAAGAACTCGACTATCATGTTGGTCATGGAGTTCTGTACGTTCTCTCTCACCATCAGATCGCAGGGCTGGGGATGCCAGGCTATGCAGCAGTCGAGGTCGTCGAAGACTCCGTCTCTTACCAGGTGCATCTTGCCCTCGACGGTCTCTTCGGCCGGGCAGGCTACGAATCTCAGGGTTCCCTGAAGGCCCTCGGCCTCCATGGCGGCCTTGGCGGCGACTGCGGCGGATCCGCAGGACGGGGACATAAGGTTGTGTCCGCAGCCCTGTCCGTTGCCCTCCTTGGCGCAGCGGTAGGGAACAGCCTCCTGGCCGGACTCGGCCAGAGCGTCGTACTCGCCTATGATGCCGATGTGGGGCCTTCCGCTTCCCCATGTCGCAACAACGGTGTTGGGAGGCAGGGTGTTGTCTCTGCAGTGGAAGGTCTCGACCTTAAAACCGTTCTTCTCCATAAAAGCTGCGGTGACCTTGCAGGAATTGAACTCCTCCATGGCTATCTCGGGCTTGTTCCAAAGCTCAAGAGCCCAGTCGTATACCTCCTGCTTATGTTCGTCGTACCATTTTTTGATGATCTGATTCATTTCTTCTTTCATGTCGTGGAATTACCTCCTTGCATACCAAAAAGACTGACCTAAACCATATTCCGATAAATGCTTCCATAAGGGGGAGGACAGCTTCATTTATGATTAATTATAGTCACATCGGAACACAAAAAACAATATGTAAAATTGTTATCTCACCTTCCATCCCTCGGGAACGAATATTTTTTCGAAGGCGGAGATGGCATAGCGGTCGGTCATGCCGGCTATGTGGTCCTTTACCGCCGTCTCTATGCCGTCCTTTTCGATGACCGGGCCGGACTCCTCGGGGAGCTTTTCGGGGTGCCCGAGGTAGTAGTCGTAGAGGTTCTTCAGCAGGTGGTTGATCTTCATGGTCTCGGCGGCTCCCTTGACCACCGGGTTGTTGTATACCGCCTCGAACATGAAGTCTCTCAGCTTATTCATGTAAAAAGCGAACTCGGGCGACTGCATTATGTCGTCTTTGCCGTCGCTGTTTGCTATCAGGTCTTTGACCAGGGAGTCTATCCTCTCGCCGTGGCTGTATCCGAATATCTCGAGGCAGTCCTTGGGGATGTCTTCGGTCTTTATGATGCCTCCCCTCACCGCGTCGTCTATGTCGTGATTTATGTAGGCTATGCGGTCGCTGATGCGCACCACCCTGCCCTCAAGGGTAAAGGGAAGGTTCGGGCCGCTGTGGTTGAGTATGCCGTCCCTCACCTCGGCGGTCAGGTTCATGGTACGGCCTTTGGCGTTTCTTTCTATCACGTCGACGACCCTCAGGCTCTGCTCGTTGTGGGCGAAGCCCCCGGGATAGTGCTCGTTGAGGAAGTATTCCCCGTGGTGGCCGAAGGGCGTGTGTCCCAGGTCGTGGCCCATGCCTATGGCCTCGGTCAGATCCTCGTTGAGATTGAGGGCTCTTGAGATGGTCCTCGCTATCTGGGAGACCTCGAGGGTGTGGGTCAGGCGGGTCCTGAAGTGGTCGCCCTCGGGGTCGAGGAAGACCTGGGTCTTGTGCATCAGTCGGCGCAGGGCCTTGGAGTGGATTATCCTGTCTCTGTCGCGCTGAAAATCGGTGCGCATATCGCACTTTTCCTCGGGGATGAGCCTTCCCCTGCTGTCCCCCGCCTTCGCCGCCAGAGGCGAAAGCAGCCGGTATTCCCTCTGCTCTAGGCTTTCTCTCAAGACCATGGATTACCTCCCGTAATGATATCTGCAGGCGAGAATGATGATGTTCTCACCCTCTACCCTATAGATCAGTCTGTCTTTATCGTTGATCCTTCTGCTCCAGAAACCGGAAAGGTCGCCCCTTAAGGGCTCGGGCTTTCCTATGCCCGCGCTGCCGTTTCTTTCAATATCGGCTATCAGCTGATTTATACGCCTTAAAGTCTTTCTGTCTTCTGTCTGCCAACTGACATAATCAGCCCATCCGTTTTCGGTGAACAGTTTATTCATGGCCGTCCTCCGGCCCGTCGGGATCGATGAGCTCCCGCACGGAGAGGCCGCCCTTCTCAAGCTGAGCCTTCGACTCCATCAGCCAGTCGTAATTGGCCTTGCTGCCCATGACGTAAACGTTTTCGAGCAGATTGTTGTAGCTCTCCTCGGAAAGGACTACGGCGTTCCTGCTGTCTTTGCGGGTAATGTATATCAGTTCGCAGTCTTCGCAGACCATATCCAGATTCGCTTTCAGGTTTTCTCTGAACTGAGTGTAGTTTACAGCCTTCATACTGCGTCTCCTTTCAGGCTTATTTTAACATTTTTATTATAACGTACAGAATACTGTACGTCAAGATTAATGTACAGAAAACTGTACTTAAAAAGCCGCCATCCTTCGATGACGGCTTCTGTCTTTTGTTTTAGCCCTCCGGCAAGCCGGCGGTCTTACTGCACCATATTCATCCAATAGTATACCGATTCTCCGATATTGTAGGCATAAATGATGTATTTGCCCTGATACTCTCCTTCGGAATACACGGGATGCTCGACGGAGAACAGGGGGTAATAAGCATCGCCGATCAAAATAT
>JAFRWQ010000225.1 GCA_017437925.1 Bacillota bacterium | reverse complement strand
GAGAACACGCCGTCGGTGGCGATGAGGATCTTCGGGCAGCCCATGGCCTTCGCCTCCTCCAGCTTGGCGCGCAGATCGGCCATGTCGTTGTTCTTGTAGCGGAACCGGTGGGCCTTGCAGAGCCGGACGCCGTCGATGATGGAGGCGTGGTTCAGCTCGTCGGAGATGATGGCGTCTTCGGGTCCCAGTATGGTCTCGAAGAGGCCGCCGTTGGCGTCGAAGCAGGAGCTGTAGAGTATGGCGTCGTCGGTCCCCACGAAGTTGGAGATGCGCTTCTCCAGCTCCTTGTGGATCTCCTGGGTGCCGCAGATGAATCTTACGGAGGAGAGTCCGAAGCCCCATCTGTCGTAGCTCTCCTTGGCGGCCTTCATCAGGTCTTCGTTGGCGGAGAGGCCCAGGTAGTTGTTGGCGCACATGTTGAGCACGTCGGGCTTCTTTGTGGTGTCTATTCTGGATCTCTGGGGTGTGGTTATGATGCGTTCTTCTCTCCAGGTGCCGGCCGCCTTGATGGCGTCAAGCTCCTGACGGATCGCGGTAAGTGCTGTCTTTTCCATTGGATTAACCTCCTATTCCGACCAGGTGAGTACGACCTTGCCGGAGTTTCCGCTGTGCATGGCCTCAAAGCCTTTTTCAAATTCGGTATAGTGATAGCGATGGGTGATTACGGGGTGGAGGTCAAATCCGCCCTGGACCATGCCGATCATCTTGAACCAGTTGTCGGGCTTGCGTCCGTAGATGCCCTTGATGGTCAGGCCTTTGTTGATTATCTCGTTGAAATCGAAGTTGGTCTCTCCGTTGCCCAGGCCCAGCAGGGACACGTTTCCGCCTACCTTCATGCAGTCGAAGAGCTGCTTGAGGGCGGGGGCGGCGCCGGACATCTCAAGACCTACGTCGAAGCCTTCGAACACGCCTTCTTCCCTCATGATCGCCTTCAGATCTTCCTTTGCGGTGTTGACCGCGCGGTCGGCTCCCATCTTTTTGGCCAGAGCCAGTCTGTAGTCGTTGAGGTCTGTGATGAAGACCCTGCGGGCTCCGGCGTACTTGGCGATGCCCGCGGCCATGATGCCGATGGGGCCCGCTCCGGTGATGAGCACGTTCTCACCTACCAGGTCGTACATGAGAGCGGTGTGGGTCGCGTTTCCGAAAGCGTCGAAGAAGCAGACGATATCCTCGTCCAGGTCGTCGCTGATGGCGACCAGATTGGTGGTGGGCAGGGTCATGTACTGGGCAAACGCGCCGTTCCTGTTGACTCCGACGCCCAGGGTCTTCTCGCACCACTGGAGGTTGCCGGTCTTGCAGGCTCTGCACTTTCCGCAGGTGATGTGTCCTTCGCCGCTCACTTTCTGGCCGACCTTCCAGTCGGTGACTCCCTCGCCCAGCTTGTATATCTCTCCGACATACTCGTGGCCGATGGTCATGCCCGGATAGATGCGCTCCGCGGACCATTTGTTCCAGTCGTAGATGTGTACGTCAGTTCCACAAATTGCGGTCTTGTGGATCTTGATAAGAACTTCGCCGGGACCGGGTTCAGGTACAGGAACCTTCCGCAGTTCCAATCCCGGCCCCATAGTCGGCTTAACGATGGCGTCCATAAGTTTTTCCATAGCTATCACCTCGTAAAATATATTTAGAGAAAATAATAACTGTCGTTGATCGCATAACGATCAAAATGATTTTATCACAGAATGAGGGTCTCTGCTAAATAAAATGCGTAAATACACAAAGATTACACAGAAGGGGTCCGAAAAGCCCGGTTCTCTGTTATTCTATCCAGCCCTTTGCCCGCTCCACGGCCCGGTGCCAGCTGTGCATCAGGAACTGTCTTTCGTCCTCGCTCATGGAAGGTTCGTAGTTGCGGACGGGTGTCTGGCTGCCTGCGATATCTTCAAGGCTTATGTAGCCCGCTCCGACGGCTCCCAGATACGCTGCTCCCAGGGCTGATACTTCCGTGATCCCGGGCACATCTACGGGTATGCCCAGAAGGTCTGCCTGAAACTGCATCAGGAAACGGTTGACGGCGGCTCCTCCGTCGGCGCGAAGCCGCGGCAGGGCGAGGCCCGTATCCGCGTTCATGGCGTCCAGTATGTCTTTAACCTGGTAGGCTGACGCTTCCAGCGCGGCGCGTACGATCTGCTCCCTCGTGGTCGCCCCGGTGATCCCAACCATCGTCCCTCTTGCGTAAGAATCCCAGTGAGGCGCCGCCAGGCCGGTAAACGCCGGAACGAAATACACGCCGCCGCTGCTGCCCGCTTCGAGGGCCATACGCTCGGTCTGGGCGGCATTTTCTATGATCTTCAGCTTGTCCCTCAGCCATTGGATCGCCGCGCCGGCAACGTAGACCCCGCCGTCCAGGGCGTAGGTCTTTTTGCCGTCCACCTGCCAGGCTGCCGTGGCGAGCAGCCCGTGGGAGGAAAGGACCGGCTCGTCCCCCGTGTTCATAAGAAGGAAGCATCCCGTGCCGTAGGTGCATTTCGCAGTTCCCGGCTCAAAGCAGGCGTGGCCGAACAGCGCAGCCTGCTGGTCCACTATTCCGCCGGCGATGGGTATGCGGGCGCCGAAAAACGCATCGGGATCGGTGAAGCCGAGAAGCTCCGCGCTGCCGTGTATCCCGGGGAGGATGGACCTCGGCACTCCGAAAAGCTCCGGCAGGCCGCCATCCCACTGCCCGCTGCGCAAGTTCATCAGCATCGTGCGGCTTGCCGTGGAAAAGTCCGTTGCGAACAGTTTTCCGCCCGTCAGGTTCCAGAAGAGCCAGGCGTCCATGGTGCCGGCCAGCAGGCGGCCCGCCGCCAGCTTTTCCCGAGCCTCGGGCAGCTTGTCAAGCATCCAGCGGATCTTCGTGGCGGAAAAATAAGGGTCGATGCGCACACCGGCCCTTTTGAGCACAAGATCTCCGTACTCTTTTTTCAAATCGTCGCAGGTCTTTGCCGTGCGGCGGTCCTGCCAAACGATGGCGTTGGAAAGGGGCTTTCCCGTCCTGCTGTCCCAGAGCACGACGGTCTCGCCGACGTTGTCAAGGCCCAGGCAGGCGATCTGCCCCGGCAGTATCCCGGCTTCACTGCAGGCCGCTTTGACGGCCGTAAGCACGCTGCGCCAGATCTCCTCGGCGTCCTGCTCCACCAGACCGTCCGCCGGAAAGAAAGACTTGATCTCGCAATAGCCGCGTCCGGCCTGCTTAAAGTCCTCGTCCAAAAGCAGTGCCGTCGTGCCCGTGGTGCCGTTATCGATGCCGAGATAATAACGCTTCATGGCTGTCCTTATTCCTCAAATTCCATCCAGGCCTCGTAGGCTTCTTCGAGCTTTGCCTTTGCCTTTTCGAGCCTTTCGGCCAGCTCCTTTATCTTTTCGTGGTCTGAGAGCACCTCGGGTCTTCCGAGCTCGGCTTCCAAAGCTGCGATCTCTGCTTCAAGTGAGGCTATGGCTTCCTCCGCCGCGGCCTTCTGCTTTTCCTTCTTCCTCTGCTCCGCAGCCAGCTGCTTTTCCTTAAGCCTCGCCGCGGCCCTCGCTTCCTTGCTCAGGGCCTTTTCGGCGGCGCTGATCTCGGCCTCCGCGGCCTTTTCGCTGTTTTCGGTGACCCTGACCATCTGGCTGAGATAAGCCTTGCCGGAGCCCAGGCTCTGCCGCTTTTCGGCGTAGTAGTCATAGCCTCCGTGGAAGACGGTGATCCCGTCTTTGCCCAGCTCGTAGATTGCTGTGGGTATGCGCTGCAGCAGGTAGCGGTCGTGGGATACTATGAGGAGGGTGCCGGGGAACTTGAGCAGGGCGTCTTCAAAGATCTCTTTGGCCGATATGTCCAGGTGGTTGGTGGGCTCGTCCAGTATAAGGAAGTTGGAGCCCGACATCATGAGTTTTAAGAGGGCGAGCCTTGCCTTTTCGCCCCCCGCCAGGTCCGCCACCTGCTTGAACACGTCGTCCCCCTTGAAGAGGAAGCTCCCCAGTATGGTGCGCAGCCTGGTCTGATCGTACTTTATATATGTAGAATGAAGTTCCTCAAGGACGGTGTTGGAGGTGTTGAGGCTCCTCTGCTCCTGGTCGTAGTAGCCGGGCATAACGTTCTGGCCAAGGCGCAGATAGCCGCCGTCGGCTTTGAGCTCGCCCAGTATGATGCGCAGAAGGGTGGTCTTCCCTATGCCGTTGGGCCCCACGAGGCAGATGCGGTCTCCTCTTTTGATGTCAAGATCGACCCCGCTGAAGAGCTGCCTTCTGCCGCTGCCGTCGGTAAAGCTCATGGAAAGGCCCTCGGCGTAGAGGACGTCGGTCCCGCTCTGAAGCTTTTCGCTGAAGTTTATCTTAAGGTGCTCGCTGAGCATCATGGGCTTTTCGGGCTTTTCTATCATGGCCAGCCGCTTTTCCCTGGACTGGGCCCTCTTGACCAGGTGCTCGGTGTTGTGCTCTTTAAAGCGGCGTATCATGTCCTCCTGCCGCCTGATCTCCGCCATCTCGGTCTCGTAATGGCGCAGCCTCTCCTCGTAGAGCAGCTGCTTCTTCTCTTTGTAGGCGCTGTAATTGCCTTCGTACACCGTGAGCCTGCAGTTTTCGATCTCGAAGATGCGCTTTACGGTGCGGTCAAGGAAGTAGCGGTCGTGGGAGATGATGACCAGGGTCCCCCTGTACTGGGAGAGGTAGTCTTCGAGCCACTTTAAGGTGCCTATGTCCAGGTGGTTGGTCGGCTCGTCCAAAAGCAGCAGGTCGGGAGCCTGAAGCAGCAG
>JAFRWQ010000224.1 GCA_017437925.1 Bacillota bacterium | reverse complement strand
TTCCTGCCCGACAAGGCCATCGACCTGGTGGACGAAGCCTGCGCCTCGATCAGGACCGAGATCGACTCCATGCCCGAAGAGCTGGACAGCCTGCGCCGCAGGATAATGCAGCTGGAGATCGAAGAGGCGGCCCTTAAGAAGGAGACCGACAAGCTCTCGAAGGAAAGGTGCGAGAAGCTCTCCGAAGAACTGGCGGGCCTGCGCGACGATTTCAACGAGAAGAAGGCGGTCTGGGAGAAGGAGAAGTCCGCCGTCGATGACATCAAGAAGCTCAAGGCCAGGATCGAGGAGGTCACGGGCCAGATCGAACAGGCTCAGAGGAACTACGATTACGAGACCGCAGGCAGGCTCAAATATCAGGAGCTCCCAGCCATGGAGAAGCAGCTGGAGGAGGCTCAGAAAGCCGCCGAATCCAGAAAGGACGGGGGCTCGATGGTGCGCGATACCGTGACTGAGGACGAGATCGCGGAGATCGTCGCCCGCTGGACCGGCATCCCCGTCTCCAGGCTCATGGAAGGCGAGCGCGAGAAGATACTGCGCCTCGAGGACATACTGCACAAGAGGGTCATCGGCCAGAACGAGGCCGTGACCAAGGTGAGCGAAGCTATACTGAGGTCCAGGGCCGGCATCGCCGATCCGGGCAGGCCCATAGGATCCTTCCTCTTCCTGGGGCCCACCGGCGTCGGCAAGACGGAGCTGGCTAAGGCTCTCGCCCAGGCCTTGTTCGACGACGAGAAGAACATGGTCAGGATCGACATGAGCGAGTACATGGAAAAGTTCTCGGTCTCCAGGCTCATCGGAGCGCCCCCGTGGTACGTGGGCTACGACGAGGGCGGCCAGCTGACCGAGGCTGTGCGCAGAAGGCCCTACTGCGTTGTGCTCTTCGATGAGGTCGAAAAGGCCCATCCCGACGTGTTCAACATACTGCTGCAGGTGCTGGACGACGGCAGGATCACCGACTCGCAGGGCAGAACGGTGGATTTCAAGAACACCATCATCATACTGACCTCGAACCTGGGCTCCCAGCTGCTGCTCGAGGGCATCGGCGAGGACGGCGAGATCAGCGAAGAAGCGAGGGAGGGCGTGAGCCGCCTGCTCAAGTCCAGCTTCAGGCCCGAGTTCCTCAACAGGCTCGACGAGATCGTCTTCTACAAGCCGCTGACGAAGGAGGATACCATAAAGATCTGCGGCCTGCAGCTGGAAGGCCTCAAGAAGAGGCTGGCAGAAAGGCAGCTGGTGCTCGAGGTCACCGAAGCCGCCGAGAGGCTCATCGTGGACGAGAGCTACGATCCCGTCTACGGCGCGAGGCCCATGAAGCGCTTTATCCAGAGCAATGTGGAGACCCTGCTGGCGAGAGCGATGCTGAGCCGCGAGCTCTCCGCGGGAAGCGTCCTGACGGTGGACGCCGAAGGCGGAAAGCTGACGGTGAGATAAAGAAAAGGGAGATCCCGCAGACGCGCCCAAAGCGCAGCGCAGGTCGGCAGTAAGCAAGACCAAAAGATACAGCGATCATCGTTAATAGACGATGAAACATTAAAAATCAAAGCCCGGGCGGTCTTAAGCCGCCCGGGCTTTTTCTGACATAATTGTTATATAACTGATGTTTGGCTTCGTTCGGCACTGAACTTTGGGGCTTGCCGCCGTCCGAAGCAGAACGGCCCGGCAGCCGAAAGCTCCCGGCGCCCCGGGCCCCTTAAGCTCCTACCCCTTGAACACTCTTACCAGCCGGTCGATGGCTTCGTCGGCCACGCTGATCGGGCAGGTGGCGCACCAGCGCCTGTACTGCTCGCCGGGGAAGGTGTCCATGGTCCTGCCGTCGGACATGGCGAGATGGGCCTCAAGCTGCAGCTTCCTGTTGAGCTCGTCGTCAGTGAGGCCGAATCCCGAAAAGTCGAGCCAGAGCACGTAGGTGCCGTCGGGCTTTCTCACGCTGATCTCGGGAAGCTCGCTGTGCAGCCTTTCGATGATGTGGTCTATGAGCTTGTCCAGGTACTCGTTGAGGGCGTCGACCCAGTCGTCGCAGCGGGTGTAGGCGGCGATGCAGGCGGCTATGCCGAAGGGGGAGGCCGAGTTCCTGGCCTTTCCCAGCTTCGCTTTGAGCTCTTCATCTTCGATGACCACGTTGGTCATGGCAAGACCCGCCAGATTGAAGGTCTTGTTGACGCCGGTGATGGTTATGAGCTTTTCGGGTCCCAGCACCTTCATCAGAGGCTCGACCTTCTCTCCCTTGCGGCATATATCCATGTGCACCTCGTCGGAGATGATGGTGATGCCGTACTTTTTAGCCAGCTCGCCTATCCTCTTTATCTCCTCGACGGTCCAGATGCGGCCGGTGGGGTTGTGGGGCTGCTCCATGATCATGAAGGTGTTGGTGGGTTCCCTCATGGCCTCTTCGAGCCTCTCCCAGTTGACTGTGTAGTAGCCCTTGTCGTTGTTCATGGGCACGCCCACGTAGTGCCTTGCGCAGGCGACCACGTCCATCCTGAAGAAGTAGGTGGGCTGCAGCACTATGACTCCGTCGCCGGGCTTGGAGATGTGGGGGAGTATGTCCTTGATGGCGTTGTGGGCGCCTCTGTGGATGCGGATGTTCGCGGGGTTGACCTTCCAGCCGAAGCGCCTGTCGAACCAGCCGGCGACAGCGGGGGCGTACTCCTTGGGAGCCCTCGAGTAGCCCATGAGGCCGTGGTCCAGCACCTTCTGCATGGCGTCGAGTATGGGGGGAGCGGTCTTGAAGTCCATGTCGGCGAGGAAGAGGGGAAGCCTGTCCTCGGGGTAGGGCCCGTCTCCGAAGAGGCTGAATTCCCCTACGCCGGTGTCGTTCCACTTGGAGGAGTAGCTTCCTTCGCCGTGCTTGCGGTCTATTATCTGATCAAAATCGTATTTCATGGCGTTTCCTTTCGTTATTTCAGGGTTTTTACCATTCTACACCTAAACGGCCCCGCGGTACAGGGGGAAGGACGGTCCTTTAGGCAAAACAACAGCCCGTCCTTTCGGACGGGCTGAGCTATTCAGTTTGCCAGGGGATGAAGCATTTTTCTTTCAGACCTGAAAGCCTTTCGCGGCCGGGTCATAGGCCCGATCGCCTTCAAGCCTTCAATTTCAAGGTCTCAAAGCCTATAGCCTTCCCCTTACTTGACCAGGGCTCTGTAGAGGAAGGTCACCACGTTGCAGCGGGGGCAGAGGTCCTTGACGTCGAACCAGTCGGTGTAGGTCTCCGCCAGGAGTCCTTCCTTCTTTGCCCACTTTTCGGCGTCGGCCCACCATTCGGTGGTCTTCTCGGCTCCTGTATCGCCGGGTCTTCCCAGGGTCCTCCAGATGAAGGTCAGGATGTGGCTGTTTCTGCACTGGTTGTAGGGGCTGAAGGTGGTTTCGGTGGTCCCGTCGGTGATGCCTTTTTCGACCGCCCAGAGCACCGGCTTATAGAAGTAGTCGTCCTTGGTGACGTCGTCGAAGGGGTTGACCTTGGTCTTGGGCTCGGGGCATCCCATGGTCCTCCACAGGAAGGTCACGACCTGGCCTCTGGTGCAGTACTGGTAGGGCATGAAGAGGTCTTTGCCGTTGCCGTCGGTGATCTGGGGCTTGGCGTTGTAGGCCCAGGTCACGGCGTCCTCGAAGTAGGATCCGGCGGGAACGTCTATGAAGGGATGGGCCGCGGGCTTCTCCACGGTGATATTGACGTAGGAGGCAACGGTGATCTTTTCCTCGGTGTAGAAGACGTTGACCCTCTTGTCGTCGAGCTCAAGCTTCCCGTCGGGGGCGAATTTGGCCTTGTCGGTAACGTCGGCGGTGGAACCGTCGGCGTATACGGCGGTGACCTCCATCCCGGCGGGATCGAAGGTCTCGCCCTCTTTGTAGACGGTCTTGGCCGGGGCCTTGTCGATGACGAGCCTTTCAAGCTCTCTTACCCACAGGTAGTCTTTGGCGAAGATGCTGAGCAGCTCGCGCCATACGCCCCAGTCGTGGGCTCCGCCGACCTCGATGTTGTAATAATTGTCGAAGCCGTTTTCATTGAAGAGGTTTGCAGCGCTGGGATAGCCGCCCTTGCCGAAGTCCATGATGCCGTAGCCCATCATGATGAAGGGATCAGCTTCCTTCAGATCGTCCATTGCCTCTTCAGACATGCCCCCCCATGTTGGTGGCGGAGAAGACGCCGTAATAACCGAATTCCTCGGGGCAGTTCACGATTATGTTGGATGTGAGGAGGCCGCCCATGGAAAGACCCGCGAAGGCCCTTCTTTCGGGGTCGGGATCGGCGCCGTACTCGTCCTCGATATAGGGGATGATATAGTTCAGCAGGTTGGTGCGTATCTTATCGTAGTTCCAGCCCCAGTAAGTGTTGTCCATGGTGACGACTATGGTGGGCTCGACTTCGCCGTCCGCGATCAGGTTGTCGAAGATGGCTCCCGCTCTTCCTATATCCAGCCAGTCGACCTCACTGCCTCCGCCTCCGTGGGAGAGGTAGATGGTCGGATACTTCCTGGAGCTGCTGTAGCCGGGCGGCAGGTATATGCCCAGGGGCTGGTATGTGTCGTCGACAGCCTTATAGGTGTCGAAGAAGATCTGGCCGGACTCATCGGCGTCCAGGGTGTATTCCTGGCCGGATATCGTGGTCCCGGGCTCTCCCACCACGAGGATGCTCCATCCGCAGTCGTGATCGTTGTCGATATTGGTCAGGGGGGGATTGGCGGGATCGAGGATCTTTTTTTCTTCGCCTCCCTTTGTCACGTTGTATCCGTAGTAGTATACTCCGCTGTGGAGGGGCATGGTGATCTGCCAGACCCCGTCCTTTACCTTGGTCATCTCGTAATTGTAAGCGTCGCCTACCGCGGCGTAGCCGGTCTGGAACATTCCCTTCTTGTAATTGTAAATGGACTTGACCTGAATGCCGCCGGTATTGCCGTCATTGTAGTCCATACCGTCCTTTTTGGTGTAGTAGTTCATGCTGCACGAGAGGGTGACCTTCGTGGCTTCTTCGTCGAGCAGGGTAAAGGTCGCCTGGTAGGGCACGTCCACGCCGGGATAATCGGTGTTCTCCTTGATCTTGACCCCGTTGCTGTAGGAGCCGAGGATGAGAAGGCCGGATGCCGCGGGTCTCAGCCTGCGCTCGCTGATCTCGAGATTCATGAGCTCGGTCTCCAGCTCTTTGGTCGTGAGCTCTGTAACAAGCTTTTTGTCCAGCTCTTTAAAGGTAACGGCGCTCAGCTCTCCCTCCTGCGAGATCGAAGCCTCGGCCGCGAAGGCGGCTATGCCGCTTAAGGGGAGAAGACCCAGGGCCAGGATCTTTCTCGTCAAACTGTGTCTTTTGTCCATTTCGCACCTCCTTGCGTTTATGTGAAGCTTTGCGGACGGTCCATCCGCCCCAAAGACTGGGATACGTGGTTTCGCGGATCCCGAGAATAACTACAATATATCATACAAAAGGCCCCATATCAATCGCGCTTAAGCGCCGGAGGCGAATTAAGACCCCTTATTTTGCCCCGTTTTCCCTTTATACGGGCCCTTCGTTGTGCGATAATATCCACGACGGAAAACGACGCAGCGCAAGTTAAAAAAGGAGGTGCGTTTTATGATATTCAGAAAGAACGACAGGAACCCCTTTGCGGAGGGCACCGTCTACGAGGGGAGGACCCCGAAAAAGCCCCTCCATCTGGGCAGGTGGATAGCGGTCATAGCGATCGCCGTCTTCGCCCTCTCGATGGCCGGGGACTGCTTCTACACCATAGGAGAGCAGGAGAACGCTGTGGTCACCACCTTCGGCATTCCCAGGGCGGTAACTACCAGCGGCCTTCACTTCAAGCTCCCCATCATACAGAAGGTGAAGAAGGTCGACATGACCATACACGGCCTTCCCATAGGCTACAACGCGGTCTACGACGAGTTCATCTACGATGAGAGCCTGATGATCACCTCGGACTTCAACTTCGTCAACGTGGACTTCTACCTGGAGTACAGGGTGACCGACCCCATAGCCTACCTCTACAACAGCAGGCAGCCCTCCGAGGTGCTCAAGACCCTGGCCCTGAGCTACATACGCGACACCGTCGGCGTTTACACCGTCGACGACGTGATCACCACCGGGAAGAACCAGATCCAGTCCGAGATCAAGGAGAAGCTGGGCGACAGGCTGGTGAGGGAGGACATAGGCCTTCAGATCGTCAACGTGACCGTGCAGGACGCCGAGCCCCCCACCGACCAGGTCATAGCGGCCTTCAAGGAGGTAGAGAACGCCAAGCAGGGCGCCGAGACCGCCATCAACAACGCCAACAAGTACAAGAGCCAGCAGCTGCCCGCGGCCCAGGCCCAGGCGGACAAGCTCCTGCAGCAGGCCCAGGCCGAGAAGGAGGCCCGCATCAACGAGGCCAACGGTCAGGTGGCCCGCTTCAATTCCATGTACGAAGAGTACAGCCGCTTCCCCCTGATCACCAGGCAGCGCATGTACTACGAGACCATGGAGGAGCTGCTGCCGGGCATGAAGGTCATAATAGACAGCGGCGGGTCCCAGACCCTGAAGCTTTTGGATCTGGGCGAGACCGCTGCGGAGGAACCGGCTGCGGCCCCCTCCGCGGAGCAGTAAAAGGAGGACAGGAAAATGACTAAGAGCGGAAGAAAAGGAATAACAGCGCTGGTCATACTGGTCCTGGCGCTGATCATAGTGAGTTCCTGCCTGGTCGTCACCATGCCCAACGAGTACAAGGTGATACGCCAGTTCGGCAGAGTGATCGCCATCAGGAGCGAGGCCGGACTCTCCTTCAGGATACCCTTCCTGCAGACCGAGGACAGCCTTCCCAAGACCCTTCTCATATACGACCTGCCCGCCTCCGACGTTATAACCAGGGATAAGAAGACTATGACCGCCGACAGCTTCGCCCTCTGGCGCATCGACGATCCCCAGCTCTTCATCCAGACCCTCAACGGGTCGGTATCCAACGCCGAGGCCCGCATCGAGAACCTCACCTACAACGCGATGAAGAACGTGATCTCCTCCAGGAGCCAGGCCGAGGTCATAAGCGGCAGAAACGGCCAGCTGGCCAGCGACATCACCGCCGCCGTTGTGGACAGCCTGACCCCCTACGGGATCCAACTCATAGCGGTCGAGACCAAGCACCTTGACCTGCCCGACGACAACACGGCAGCGGTCTACCAGCGCATGATCTCTGAGAGGCAGAACATCGCCGCCGGCTACACCGCCGAGGGCGAGAGCGAAGCCCAGAAGATCAGGAGCGCCACCGACCGCGAGACCCAGATAATCGTGAGCCAGGCCAAGGCCAAGGCCGAAGCCCTCATGGCGGAGGGCGAAGCCGAATACATGAGGATACTCTCCGACGCCTACTCCGACCCCGACAAGGCTGATTTCTACAGCTTCGTAAGGAGCCTGGACGCGGCGAAGAAGAGCCTCTCCAACGACAGCAACATGCTGATACTGGGCGGAGACAGCCCCCTCACCGAGATATTCTACGGGGAATAGGGGACGCGGAAACTTAACATCACCGAAAGAAGGCCGGGCCGGCGCAATGCAAAGGCCCGGTCGGTGTCTTGGCCGTGATCATGTGCTGTACTGTGCCCGTATTTGAAGATTTGGTCCCGACAGATCGGAGTCAGGCGGAGGGTAAAGATGAATGATCGTAACGAGGAATTTTGGAATGCATTGGATAAGCTGGTGAGCACATCTGAGATCGTGATCGACAGACCCAAAGGATCTGCCCATCCAAGGTTTCCCGATCTCATATACCGGGTCGACTACGGTTACCTGAGAGATACTTCCTCTATGGATGGAACCGGGATCGACGTATGGGTCGGAAGCGGCGAGAAAACAGTCGACGCCATCATGTGCATCGTCGATCTGATGAAGAGGGACTCCGAGATCAAGATACTGATCGGCTGTACAGAAGAGGAAAAGACAGAAGTGTATAAAACGCATAATGAAACGGAGTATATGAAAGGCGTTTTGATACGCCGATAGATACCGATTTAGGAGAAATATGAAATGAAGTGTCCGTATTGCAGCAATGAGATGGAAGAAGGTATTATCCAAAGTCCCCAGGAGATCTCCTGGAAAAAGGGAGTCAAGCGCCCTCTTGCCGGGCGGGCTCAATTCCATGAGGGCTCAATAGTTCTTTCTGAACTGTCGCTTATGAAAGGCTCAGCCGTAAAGGCATTCCTGTGCAGGACCTGTATGAAGGTGATCATCGATTACTCGGATGAGGGATCGGATTTGAACCGGCGCTGAACCGGTATCCGAAAAAGAACGGATCCGGCAGGAGCGGTATCCCCGGCGGGTTTCCCGGGTTATATGAATATTACGGTTATACATATCTGAAGGATATGGTCGATCACGGCGGCGGGACAGGTAATTTATTTGTAAAAAACTTCGGAGAACAAATTCCGTACTTTCCCCAAGCCCCTTGCGTTTTCAATGCGCATGTGATTTAATATCAAGTGTTATATAACATTGTGTTGAGAACGCACCGGGGCCTGCTGCCTGAATTGGCCGGGCTCCGGGGCGTGTCCATTGAGATGAACAGTAAATATCAAGGAGATCAGCAATGCCCCCCAGACCTAAATATTCGAG
>JAFRWQ010000024.1 GCA_017437925.1 Bacillota bacterium | reverse complement strand
GTCTTTCCGCTTCTCGCCAGGGCGATGTAGCCCATCACCACCAGCAGCAGGGCTGTGATGAAGGCGCCGGCGAAGGCGGAGGGCAGGGAGCTTCCGCTCTCCTTGCCCCAGTTCATGGGCCAGACCATGCTTGAGGCCCCGAAGTGCATCGAAAAGAGGGCCCCGCCGCTCAAAAAGAGGGCAAGAGGTCTCAGATCGCCTTTTTTACTTATGTCTTTTGTGTTTTTAGTCATGTCCGAAGGGGTTTTCGGGAGCCGGGGCGGGCTTCTTCACAAGTACCACCGAAACGTCGTTGACATTTGTACCGGTGGGGCCGGTGATGATGAGGCCGCCGCAGCTTTCGAGGGCGCGATAGGAATCGTTTTCGGCGAGGACGGCGTCTATGTTCACTCCTTTTTCGCGGAGGGCCGCTGCGGTAAAACCGTCGGCGTAGCCTCCCGCGGCGTCGGTGGGGCCGTCGGTGCCGTCGCTTCCGACGCTGAAGACCGCTGTATTTTGAAGCCCTGCGATGATCCTTGCCGCCGAGAGGGCTATCTCCTGGTTGCGGCCTCCCCTGCCTTTTCCGGTCAGATGGACCACGGTCTCGCCTCCCGCTATGAAGGCCATGCTGCGGGGGGAATTGCAGTAGGTCTTGGCGATCGAGCCCAAAAAGCTCCCCGCTTCCCTCGCTTCGCAGCCCAGGCAGTCGGTGAGCAGCACCGGGGTGTAGCCCAGGGCTCTCGCCTCCTGGGAAGCAGCGGCGCAGAGCTCGGAGACGCTGCCGGTCACCTCGTTGATGGTGTTATTGAGGTCCTTGGGGCTCTCTTCACCCAGCAGTGCCAGCACGGCGTCGCTGAGCTTAAGGCCGTATTTCGAAACTATGGCGAAGGCGTCCTCAGAGGTCGAGGAATCGGGGTAGCAGGGGCCCGAGGCTATCATGTCGGGGGGACCGACCACGTCGCTTAAGATTATCGAAAAGACGGTCGCGGGGGCGCAGGCCTTGGCGAATCGCCCTCCCTTTACGGCCGAGAGCCTCTTTCTTATGGTGTTGATCTCTGTGATGGAAGCCCCGCAGGCGAGAAGCCGGCCCGTCACGTCCTGAAGCTCTTCAGCGCTCACCCGGGGCACCTCAAAGAGGGCGGAGCCCCCTCCCGAAAGGAGGAAGACCACCACGTCCTTTTCGCCCATGGGGCTTACGAAATCAAGGACTTTGCGGCTCGCGGAAAAGCCGTTCTCATCGGGCACCGGATGCCCCGCCTCGAAGCACTCGACCCTCGGCAGCAGCCCCTTGACGTGGCCGTACTTGGTTATGACCATGCCGTCCGAGAGCCTGTCCCCCAGATAGTCGCAGGCGGCCTTGGCCATCTGCCATGCGGCCTTTCCCACCGCCACCAGGTGGACCCTGTCGTCCTCGAAATCGGCGTTTTTAAGCACCCTCACCACCGCCTCGTCGGGCAGCATCTTATCTATCGAAGCCTTTACTATGCGGTCGGCGTCTTCCCTTAAGCTCATAAAAGTACCTCTCGTTTTTCATTGCAATAAACCGCGAACAAGTATAGAATAGCAGAAAACGCGATAAATTCAAGGTCGGGGAAAGCGCGTTTCAGCCCGCGGTCGGTGTGCCGCAGGCCGGAAAGACCCTTCCCGCGGCCGGAAGGAGAAGAAATGAGTTATATACCGACGCTCGAAGAGGCCCAAAAGCTGGTCGCAGAGCACAACAAGGAAGCCTTCCACATCCAGCACGCCGAGACCGTGTCCGGAGTCATGGGAGAATTCGCAAAGAAGTACGATCCCGAAAGAGTCGAGTTCTGGCAGGTCGTCGGAATGCTCCACGACCTTGATTTCGAAGAATATCCCGAGCAGCACTGCCTCAAGACCGAGGAGATGCTGAACGCCCTCGACGTTGACCCCGAGATGGTAAGGGCCATCTGCTCCCACGGCTGGGGCATGACCGGCTCCAAATACGAGCCCGAGAGCCAAATGGAGAAGGTCCTCTTCGCCGTCGACGAGCTCACCGGCCTCATCGGAGCCGCGGCCCTCATGCGCCCCTCCAGAAGCTGCAGCGACATGGAGCTGAAATCCCTCAAGAAGAAGTTCAAGGACAAGAAATTCGCCGCCGGCTGCAGCCGCGAGGTGATCACCGAGGGAGCCCAAAGGCTTGGCTGGGAGCTGGACGAGCTCCTTCAGCAGACCCTCGACGCCATGAAGGCCCTCGACCTCACTTTCTAGACCGGGCCCTAAGCTTCCCGCAGGGAGCTTAGCCGGAGAAACATTCACCACCCGGGCGTCCGCCCCGCGCGGCAGACGCCATTTTTTATGCAAGAGGCAGCAATGGATGAGAAAAAACTGAGCCCTCTTAAGCTCTTTCTCGTATTTTTCAAGATAGGCATATTCACCTTCGGAGGCGGCTGGGGCATAGTCGCCCAGATGCAGAACGAGTTCGCCGAGAACAGGAAGGTCCTCAGCTCTGAGGATCTGCTCGACATCGTGAGCCTCGGAAGGAGCCTTCCCGGCACCATGGCGGGCAACGTGGCCTACCTCTTCGGCTTCCGCCAGGCGGGGGTCATAGGAGGCATTTCGGCCCTGGTGGGCATAACCCTCCCTCCCCTTCTGGTGCTGGCGGTCATAACGGTCTTCTATTCGGCAGCGAAGGACAACGTATACTTCGCCGCTGCGATGAAGGGCGTGCGCGCCACCGTCGCCCCCATCATATTCTCGGCTCTCCTTAAGCTCTGGAAGAGCGCCTTCCCCAAGACCCTCTGCTACGCGGTCTTCGCCGCGGCCGCGGCCCTGTCCTTCTTCCTTAAGATCAGCGCTGTCTACCTGATAGTGATGGGCATAATCATAGGCCTCATATTCGGCGGGGAAGCGAAGAGCAAAGCTGCCGAGGGCGGAAAGGAGGCCGGAAAATGATATATCTTCAGCTTCTATGGAGCTTTACCAAGATCGGCTTCACCAGCTTCGGCGGCATCTCCATGATCCCCCTGATACTGGACGAGATGAGCTCCCACGGCTGGATGACCGCCTCCGAGATCTCCGACGTGGTCGCCATCGCCGAGATGACCCCGGGGCCCCTGGGCCTCAACTGCGCCACCTTCGCCGGCATAAGGGTCGCCGGCATACTCGGCGCCATCGCGGCGAATCTGGGCGTGCTCATGCCCACCTTCACCATCTGCGCCGCAGCGGCCTACGCCTTCGAAAAGTTCCACAACAGCCCGGCCCTCAAGAGGATCATGGTCGGAGTGAGGCCCGTCGGCCTCGGCCTCGTGACCGCGGTCATAATCAACCTGATCCTGAGCAATTATTACACCGACGGCGCCATAGAATGGATATGCATAGCCATCGGCGCCCTCGCCCTCGCGCTGCTGATTAAGTTCAAGGTATCTATACCCAAGATCATCGCCATAGCCGCCGTCCTGGGCATCATATTCTTCAGGTGAGCCAGGATAAGGAGGAAGCACGCCGGTTGACCCGGCATGCGGACGGCATTGCGAAATCAGATGTTATATAACATATGTTATAACCGCTGAAGGCCTTGAAATTCCAAGCTTTTGATTCCAGCCTCTCCCGAGCTTTCGGGGGAGGCTTTTTATATTATCTTCCACGGCTGATTTTTCCTTCCCGCCGTGGTATCATATACTAAAAGGAGGACGACGCTATGAGATTCGCCGCAGCCGGCTTCATGTGCATAGACCATTATCCCCAGTTTCCGGACAGGAGCTATGTGACCGGGAACGGGGTCGACGTGCTCTTCAACCTGCTCGACATGAGAAGCGACATCGAGCCCGCGGTCGTCGCCGCCCTGTCTGACGACAGCCTGGGCAAGTGGGCGGTCAGCGAGTTTGAAAAGCGGGGCTTCGACATGGAAAGGCTCGACCTGATACCGGGGGGAGCGACCACGGTCTACGAGCTGCTCCTTACCGACGAGGGGGACAGGGTCCACAACCGGGTGGAACCGGGAGTCTTCAAGGACTACGTCTTCCCCGAAAGCTCCATCGAATACCTTAAAAAATGCGCCTTCATGCACACCGACCTCACCGGAAAGCTCATAGACCGCCTGCCCGAGATCGCCGCGGCGGGGACGAAGATATTCTTCGACTTTTCCAACAAGGGCCTCATAAACCCCGACGTTCCCGGGGTCCTGCCCTGCATCGAATGCGGCCTCGCTTCCTTTGAAAACGACGTCGAGGGGGGAAGGCTCTTCGCCCGAAGGGGCGTCGAAGCGGGAGCGAAGCTCATGATCTCGACCTTCGGCGAAAAAGGCTCCCTGGCCTACGACGGAAAGCGCTTCTATCGCTGCGCCGCCGTCCCGCCCGAAAAGCTAGTAAACACCGTGGGAGCGGGGGATTCCTTCTTTTCGGGCTTCATCGCAAGATATCTGGACGGCGCTCCCATAGAGGAATGCCTTAAAAACGGGGCCGAGCGGGCCGCCAAAGTGATAAGCGTCTGGAAGCCCTACCTGGAGTCCTGATAACGCGCCGCAATGCATCGCCGATCCCCGGCAGCCTGTTCAAAGGTCCTGCGCTTAAAGCCGGCATCCGAAAACCCTGAAACTATCCCGAATCGCTTTAAACAAAGGAGATACGCATGGTAATAGACATTCACGCCCATCCGGTGCTCTTCGACGTTATAAACCCGGACGACGAGACCCTCAGCTTCAGGAAAAAGCAGCTGGGCGTCTACAAGTCGGGCCGGGTGCCCCTTGATTTCGCCCTGCGCCTGATGGACGACGCCGGCATAGACAGGACGGTGATACTGGGCGAAGACTACAGCGCCGACAGCCCCCGTCCCCTGGTTTCCAACGACGAGATAAAGAAGATACTGGACGCCGCCCCGTCCCGCTTCACCGGCTTCGCCGGGGCCGACCCCAGAAAAAAGGACGCGAAAGATGAACTGCAGAGGGCCTTTGACGAGCTCTCCCTAAGCGGCCTCTACCTCAACCTCTCGAGGCTCCGCATGTTCCCCGACGACGAAAGGCTCGTCCCCCTGCTGAGCCTCTGCCAGGAAAAGAACAAGCCGGTCATCTTCAACGCCGGCTACAGCTGGATCCCCGAAAGCCCCGCCAAATACTCGGAGCCGGTCCGCTTCGAAGACGTCGCCTGCGCCTTCCCCGGGCTTAGGATCTGCCTCTCCCACCTGGGCTGGCCCTGGCACATGGAGACGGTCATGATGCTGATGAAGTACCCCAACGTCTACACAGACACCTCCCTGGTCTTCATGGGAACCCCGACCGCCTGGTACAGCCAGATCTTCACCAAAGAGATGGACGTCGACTGGCTTCAGAACTCCTTCGCCGGCAAGGTCATGTTCGGCTCTGACCTGCCCCGCTGGCGCCAGGTGAGGGCCATGAAGGGCATAAAGGACCTGCCCTTAAGAAAGGACGTGCTCGAAAGGATCCTTGGGCAAAACGCAGAGGAATTCCTCGGATGGAGGGAAAGAGATGACCGTTAAACTCTACGAAAAGCATATCGAGTCGAAGAAGGAATTCGACCTCATACTGATAACCGACGAAGTGAAGAAGGCCGTCGCGGAAAGCGGCATAAGGGACGGTCTCTGCGCCGTCATCACCCAGCACACCACCACCGGCATAATAGTCAACGAGGGCCTTCCCGACGTGGAGAAGGACCTGGAGCTGCTGCTGGAAAGGCTGGTCCCTGCCGACTACCCCTACGTGCACACCCGCATGCTGCCCTCCTACGGCACCTGCTCAGGCAACTCGCCGGGGCACCTGAAATCCCTCATCGCGGGCAGCCACTGCCTCTTCCCCGTCATTGGAGGCGAGCTGATGCTGGGCCACGCCCAGGACATATACTTCGCCGAATTCGACGGGCTCCTTAGAAGAAAGTATTACATCCACATCATGGGCGAGTAGAGCGCCGCAGTTTCCGGCGGGAGCCGGGGAGGAACTCATGAAAAAAGCATTGTCATTACTGCTCGTTTTAGCTATGTTATCGTCGCTGCTCACAGGCTGCGGCGGCAGCAAGGAGAGCAGCGAAAAAGCCCCCGCCTCCGAGCCGGTCACAACAACATACGTGACAGAGCTTTCCCCCGAAACAACAAGGGCTGTCGCCGAGGGCGTCACCGTCGACGTGGGCGAATACGTCCTGGACGGCGCGGCGGAGCTTAAAGTCGAAAAGCAGAAGGCCGAAGAAAACGAGGAAGAAGGCTACAAGATCGAGCCCTACGAGATCTCGGTAGCGGGTCTCAGCCGGCTCGACGACTTCATCACCATACGCATTCCCTACGACACTTCCTACTGCGACGAGGGCCAGGACCCCGCCCGCTGCGTTGGCGCGAAATACCTGAACGAAGCCACGGGCGAATGGGAAGACGTTCTCTTCGAGGTCGATTTCCAGGCGCAGGAGCTGGTCATATACACCGATCACCTGTCGGTATACGGGGCCTTCTACGTAAAGGACGAGGGAAAGCGCAATGCCCTCATCACTGACGTTCTGGGTTCAGGCCTTTACATGAGCAGGGAGCAGACCTTCGACTTCGCGAAGAAGATCTCCGAAGACGATCCTTCGGCGGCCCAGACCCTCTCCAAATACGCTGAGGAAGCCAGCGGAGTCTTCTTCGACTACGCCGACCGCCTGGACAACGCCATCAACATCGCCACCTTAGGCGACGTTCCCGAGTGGCTCGACACCTCGATACCCGAGACCAACCTGACTCTCTTCTCCGCCATAGGCTACATCTCGACCTGCCATAACCTGATGAAGATCGGCTATAACGACATCAGAGGCAGGGGCAACGACAAGGGAGAGGTCCTCAACCTCATCAGGGACGTCTCCAGCAAGGTCGCGACCTACTGGGCCGACGCCTTCACCAAGGTGGGCAGCGGGGCCCTGTCGGTGGGCATGGCGGGAGTCCTCATCATCGACAAAATGCTGACGGCCTTCGCAGAGGAAGCCCAGGCGACCAAGATGGAAGACATCGCCTTCATATATCACCACTTCAACGAAAGCTACAGCGGCTTCGGGCACAAGGTCATGACGCCCAAGGACTGGCGCGCCAAGGTAATACAGGTGCTGGAGGCCCATCCCGACGATCCCGAGGTCGCGGTAACCGCCCTTGAAGCCGGCTTCAACAAGTACGCCTCCGAGTTCTTCGACCTTTCCCTCGAGCAGATGAACGAGGTCGCATCCGACGTCCCCAACGTGACCGTAAAGAGGGTCCCCAACTTCACCGAGAGCGAAAAGCAGCAGCTGATGAGCGATTATGTCGCCCACCTCAAGAACAACACCATGCCCGCGGTCCTGACCAGCGTCCAGAACTACATGGTGAAGAAGATCGAGCTTAGCGAGCTGGAAGCGATAAACAAAGCCAAGGAATACTACAACTCGAACATCACCATCACCCTGAAGGAAGAGATCCCCGAGGGCGGAGCATCGCAGTTCAAGGACTACAAGCTGCGCTTCGCCCCTCTCAGCGAGACCGCGGTCAGGAGCAGCTGGACCGGCAAGTGGCCCGAGAGCGGAGAGATCAAGACCTCGGCGACCCTGATGGGCTTCGTGATGGCAGGCTGGCCCCATACGGTGGAATTCTTTAAGCCCGACGCCGACATGGATAAGGACAAGCCCGAATTCACTGTGCCCTTCGTGATCAGCATCCCGAAGATCGATGTCACGATCTCGGGCAAGGAGCCGCTGTCTCTCGAAGCCTTCATGGGCACC
>JAFRWQ010000223.1 GCA_017437925.1 Bacillota bacterium | reverse complement strand
TGCTTCAAGCAGCGCATGGAGAAGGGCCTCTCCTTCCTCGAGTTCAACTACATGCTGCTGCAGGGCTACGATTTCTATGTCCAGGCACGCGATTTCAACTGCAAGATAGAGTTCGGCGGCAACGACCAGTGGTCCAACATACTGGCGGGAAGAGACCTGGCCAGAAGGCTGTTGGGCAAGGACGACTAATACGGCATGACCTTCAGCCTGCTCACCAAGTCCGACGGGACCAAGATGGGCAAGAGCCAGAAGGGCGCCCTGTGGCTAGACGCCGATAAGTGCTCCCCCTACGACTTCTACCAGTACTGGAGGAACGTGGACGACGCCGACGTGGGCAAGTGCCTGCGCCTGCTGACCTTCCTTCCCATGGAAGAGGTGGAAAGGCTGGCGTCTCTTAAGGACCAGGAACTCAACCGCGCCAAGGAGATCCTGGCCTTCGAGGTCACCAAGCTGGTCCACGGAGAAGAGGAAGCAGCCAAGGCCCAGGAGGCCGCGAGAGCCGCTTTCGGCGGAGGAGCGAACCTTGACAACATCCCCTCGAAGAAGCTGGACGCCTCTCTTCTTGAGAACGGAGGCATAGGCATAGTGAGCCTCATCAGGACCGTGGGCCTCGTGCCCAGCAACGGCGAGGGCTTCAGGACCATAGAGCAGGGCGGACTCACCATGAACGGCGAAAAGGTCACCAACCCCAAGATGACCATCACCGCCGACGACTTCAGGGACGGCCCCATAGTCTTCAAGAAGGGCAAGAAGACCTTCCTCAAGGTCGAGATATAAGACGGTTTCAACAATAAAAAAGCCGGCCGTTTCACCCCTTTCACCGAAAAACGCCGGTGAAAGGGGTTTTATTACGGCAGGCAGCCCCGCAGGGTCTGTTCAAGCGGGTGATTCCGTGTTATCCTTTAGCGGGACTGATGCTGCGGCCTGAGCAGGGATACGAGCCCGTATACGACCAGCACCGGCAGAGCGAGGCTTATGAGCCCCCTCGCCGCGGCCAGGATGAGCAGCAGGGGCAGGAACAGCAGGGTGAACACCACCCTTCCGATGCCCCAGGCGCACCTGAGAGAGAAGATGAACAGCCTTCCGAAGACGGCTGCCATCATTATCGAAAAGATCAGGATCAGCATTTGTCGTTACCCCCTTTCCCTGTATTTGAGCACATTATACCGCCGCAGGGCGGAGCTTTAAACGCGAAGTCCCGCGGAATAGGGCGCCCTAATTCCGCGAAACCAGCCAAAAGGAGGCCTGTCATGGGCAGAAGATCGGTCAAGGAAAACAAGAACATTTACCAGCAGTCCAGAGAGGACCGGGGTCTCACCAGAGAGGCCGCCGCCGAGCTTTTGGAGTTCATCTCGGCGGACCGCATCGAAAAGATAGAGGCTGAAAAGGTCCCCGCGAGGCCCGAGGAGATACTGAAGATGGCCCAGGTCTACAAAAACCCGGTGCTCAGCAATTACTACTGCTCCCACGAGTGCCCCATAGGCCAAATTTACGTGCCCGAGATCCAGCTGAAGGATCTCTCCCAGATAACCCTTGAGATGCTGGCGACCCTCAACGCCCTCGACAAAGAAAAAAACCGCCTCATCGAGATCACGGTGGACGGCGTAATAAGCGAAGAAGAGGAGAGGGATTTCACCGCCATAAGGGAGAGGCTCAGGGACATGTCCAGAGCCATCAGCTCCCTCACCCTCTGGGCGGACAACGCCGTCGAGGGCAGGGAAAAGGCCTAGCTCTTCTGGAAGGCCAGCTGCCTGTTGCATATGGCAAGGGCCGCGGGCCTGTGGGTTATGATTATAACCGTTCTGTCTGTCATGCTGCGGAGATTCTCCAGCAGCATTTTTTCTGTCATTTCGTCGAGGGCGCTGGTCGCTTCGTCCAGCATCAGCACGGGCCTTCCGCTGAACACGGCCCTGGCTATGGCTATCCTCTGCATCTGGCCCTCCGAAAGGCCCGCCCCTCTTTCGCCAAGATTGGCGTCGAGGCCCTCGGGAAGCTCCCTTACGAAGCCGTCGGCGCAGGCTATCTTGAGGGCCTGCCACAGCCTTTCGTCGTCGCTCCTCCCCTCGCTGTCCGCGAAGGATACGACCTCCCTTATGGTGCCGCTCATCAGCAGGTTCTCCTGGGGGACGTAGGCGAAGAGGGCGCGCCAGCGGGCGTCCAGGGGGAGCTTTTCCCCGTCCCTTTTTATCAGGGATATGCTGCCGCTGTCGGGCTTGTAGAGGCCCATGAGCAGGCTCATCGTGGTGCTCTTGCCGAAGCCTGAGCCTCCGGTGAAGGCAACGTAATCGCCCTTTTCGACCCTAAGAGTCAGGTCTTTGAGTACCGGCTCCGCCTTGGCGGCGTCGTAGCTGAAGCTGACCCTGTCTATCTCGATTGCGGAGAAATCGCTTTCGTAGAAGGCGGCCGCCTCAGCCGGGATCACCGCGTTCTCGTCGCTGTCGGGCTCCAGCTTTTCTATCTCCATCAGCCTTTCGGCGCTGGCTATCATGTTGAAGAACTGGGGCACGGCCATGGTGACCTCGGAGAGCGGCAGGTCGGCCTGACGTATGAGCTGAAGGACCGCGGCCATCATTCCGTAGCTTATGACCCCGTTGAGCAGCCTGACTCCGCATATTCCCACGCCCAGGAAATAGCTGACCCTGACCAGGGTGTAGACCGCGGACGAGCACCAGGATATGAAGACCGCCCTGCTGAGCTTCGCCTTTACTATGCCGTTAAGCCTTTTGCCGGCTTCCTTTTCGGCCTCCTCCTCCATGGTGTAGGTCCTGATGATGGCCATGCTGGCCAGCGATTCCTGAAGGAAGGAGTGGGCAAGGCCCTCCCGCTTCTGCACTTCCCGGTGAAATTCCTTGAGCCTGATCCTCAGGACCAATGAGACCAGTATCATCGCGGCGGCGACGGGTATGAGCATCCAGGCCATGCGGGGCAGTATGATGAACATGGCGATGATGGCGCAGCTGATCTGGACAATGAGGCCCGCGGTGCCGGGTATGATGGCGGTTATGGCGTTGGCGATGATGGCGGAGTCGGAATTGATGCGGGTCATCCACTCTCCGGTGTGGACGGAGAAGACCTTGCCGTAGGAGCGCTTGAGGAGCTGGGCGAAGGTCCTCTGCCTGATGTTCATGGAGAGTAGGGCGGCGGGCTTTTCCTTGTAGTATATGGAGCCCCAGTAGAGCCCTATCTCGGCCAGTATGACGAGGCAGCCCGCGATCAGGCTTTTGCGGAACACCCCGGCGTTGCCCGAGGTCGCAGCGTCCACTATGGTGCGCATGACGAAAGCGAAGCCCACTCCGACTCCGCCCTGGGCGACCTTGATC
>JAFRWQ010000222.1 GCA_017437925.1 Bacillota bacterium | reverse complement strand
CGAAGCCTTCTCTGGCGGGTCTGTGGACCGCGGGATCCGGGCACTCGATGACTCCGAGAGCGTCGATGTCGACTCTGAAGCCTATGACGGGGCCGGGCTTTCCGGTATCAATGGTGGCTTCGACTCCGGTGAAGCCGTCTTTAAAGAAGGGGGCGTACTCGGGAACGGCGCCCTGCTCAAGGGCTCTCTCATAGATGGCGTCCAGCTCCTCCTGAGGGGGAAGGCCCATGCGCTCGTCGGCTATGAAGCACTCCTTGCCCATCTTGATATCGGTGACTCCCAGCTTCCTGAGGTAGTCGACGATGAGGGAGCAGGTCCTGACTTCGTGCCAGGCGCTCTCGGCGTGCTTGTGGAAATCCTGTCTGTTGTTCTTCATCCAGTCGGCCCTGGTATCGATGAAGGCCGCCATCTGCTCGTACAGTTCTCTTGACTTCATGTTTTCTCCTGTTCTTTCTCTTCATTGGGGACGGTTTATCGGTTCTTACGCCATGATTTTATATCATTCCGCCGCTGCGGACAATAGGGGAGCAAAGGATGGGCAGGACTTCAGCCCAGCAGCTCGCAGACGGTCCTTTTTACCATGCGGGGGACGGCCTCGAAGCTGTGGCGCTTTTCGACTCTTTCGGTGAACATGTGGCCGTCATATCCGAAGCTGCCTATGTTGACCACGGGGGCGTTGATCTTCGCGATAAGGGCCTCGGGGTGGCTGCAGCGGACCCCGTAGGCGGGCATCTCGGCGGAAAGCACCTTTTCGTCTCCTCCCACACCGCAGACGTACATGAAGCTGCTGTCGGAGATGTAGGGGTAGAACATTTTTACGCCTATGGGGCGGAGGGAAGCGCTCACTTCTTCGGCGGCCTTTTTCGCTGCGGCGATCAGGGCTTTCTCCTTTTCGCTGCTTCCGTCTATCTCGACCCTGGGGTAGTAGGTGGAGCCGGCGAAGATGAGGACCAGGGGGCTCTTGTCGGGGTCGCGCTTTCTCGCTTCCTCGGCGGCCTTAAGGCTAAAGGCGCGAAGGTCCATGCCCGGCTCGTCTTCGGCCAGTTTTTTTCTGAAGGCGTCCAGTTCTTCGGCAAAGCCTTTGCCCAGCTTTCCTTCAAGTTCACTCATGTACTCGCTCCAGAGCATTACCCTGGTCTTCCAGGCGAGGGGAGGAAGGGCGGTCCCGGACATCTTTTGCCAGGCGCTGTGGTTCTCCCTTATGAGGGAAATGGCGGCGTCCATGGCCTCGATCGCCGCCCTTTTGCACTTTTTAAGCACTTCATCCGGCCCCATGCCGTACATGAAGACGTTGTAGTATGAAAAGCTCGTAAGGGCGGTCTGGACCGTGTAGCTCTCCTTGGTGTCGGCCTGCTTTAAGGACACGGGGGGAAGGGTGGTCTCGCCCAGCCTGCTGTCGCAGAAGGCGCTGCTGTAGCACAGCCTTCTGGTGATCTCGGCGGTTATGAGGTTGGGATCGAGGCTCGCAAAGACCTGGCCCACGTGGGCTTCTTTTCCGAAGACGGCAAAGCAGGGGAGGAGCTTGCCTATGGATCCCACGTAGATATAGCGCATGGGGTCGTTTCTTTCGGCAGTGGAGTAATCGGAGTTTATGCATGCGGCGTACTCGAGTCCCAACTCCTCCTTCATTTCGGCCAGGACCTCAAGGCAGGAGAATATGCCGGCGGAGTTTCCCTCTTCGTCGCACTCGCAGACCGCCATGAGGTTTCCGCATATCTCTTCGGGATGCTCCGAGAAGTACCTCATCACCGTCATCTGGGCCGCGACCCCCGATTTCATGTCGAGGGCGCCCCTTCCGAACATGTAAAGGCCGCTGTCCATGTCTTCGATGACCTCGGGACCCACCCCCATGGACCTTAAGGCTCCGGGAAGGCGGTCCGGATCCGTCGCAAGATCTTTGGCCGCCCCGTAGTCCTGTACGTCCACGGTGTCCAGATGGCCCAGCAGTATGACGGTCTTTGGGCTTCCTCCGTTTTTCGTTCCTTTGATAAGGGCGATGACGCTGCCCCGCTTTACCGTGTCGTTCTTCGTAGGAACGAAGCGGACCGTATCCGCGAACTTTTCGTAAAGGCCCAGTATGTGCTCCGCCATCCTCTGCTCTTCGCCGGGGGCTTCGGTTACGCTCTTAAAGCTCACCAGCTCCTTTGTCAGAGCTTCTGTTTCCTGATACCAGTTCATTTTTATCTCCCGCAGGGCTCAAGACCCCGTTATTCCTCTTCAGCCAGCCCGGTCAGGGCGTCTCCCGTGACCCTGTACACGGTCCAGCCCTTCATGGGTATGGCGCCCAGGGAAAGGTAAAAGTCTATGCTGGGCTTGTTCCAGTCCAGGCAGATCTACTCGAACCTGCCGCAGCCCCGCTCAACGGCGAGGCGGGCCAGCTCCTTTAAGGTCGCCCTGCCAAGGCCGAGGCCCCTGTACTCGGGCAGCACGAAGAGGTACTCCAGGTAGAGGCCGGCTCTTCCCTGAAAAGTAGAAAAGTTGTGGAAGAAGAAGGCGAAGCCCGCTTCTTTTCCGTCAAGGCAGGCGAAAAGGACCTCCGCCCTCCTTTTTTCGAAGACCTGTTCTCTGATCATTTCTTCGGTCGCGACCACCTGGTCTTCAAGCTTTTCGTATACCGCAAGGCCTTTGATGAATTTGAGTATGAGAGCGCAGTCTTCCTCGCCCGCCTGTCTGAATGTGATGTTTGCCATGGTTTGTTTCACCTGCTGTGTAAAGGGAAAGAGGGATGATCAGGCGTTTTCCTTAAGCTGCGGAACGATGGCGCTCCAGATCGTATCGAAGAGCATCTGGCGCCTGAATTCGAAGGAGTTGAGGGCGATGACGGCGTCCTGGTCCGGGAGCACTATGCAGAGCTGGCCGCCCCAGCCCACCATGCAGTACGCGTTGTCCCTCGCGGCCCTCCAGAAGAAATAGCCGTAGCCCGCCTTTGAGTCGGGCTTGTCGGGGGAGACCCCTATGCCGTTGTCGATGTGAAAGCGCACCGCTTCCTCAACGTAGGCCGAAGGAACGATCTGCCTTCCCTTGTATGAGCCCTTGTCCAGGACCAGCAGGCCTATCCTTGCCAGCTCCTTGACGTTGAGCTGAAGGCCTCCAGCTCCGCAGGTAAAGCCCTGCGGGTCTGTGAGCCACTGGGGATTCCTTATCTCCATGGGTTCGAAGAATCTGGGCCTCAGCCAGTCGATGAGGTTCTCCCCGGTGAGCTTTGCCATCATCCTGCCCAGGATTATGGGACAGGCGTTATTGTAGACCCAGCGGGTGCCGGGCTCGTAGGTCAGAGGCTTTCCGAAGGCGAAGTGGACCCAGTCCAGGTCTTCGATGTCGTCCCGGTTTATGACCCCGGGGATGAGGGAGTAGCCGTCGAGGAGCTTTACCCGGTGGCCGCTGCTCATGGTGAGAAGATGCTTTACGGTGACCTTTTCCCAGCCTTTGTCCATACCGTCCGGAACGTGCTCGGGGAGCACGTCGACGGGCCTGGTATCAAGGGTGAAGAGGCCTTCGTCCATCGCTATTCCGGCGGCCAGGCTCACCACGCTCTTGGTAGCCGAGTGGATGTTGTCCCGCCTGTCGTAGGCTTCAAAATCGAACTTGCCGACCTCCCTGCCGTGCTGCAGGACCGTAATGTGGTGTACTCCCAGCTTGTTCTGGCATATCTTTTCCGCGAAGGGGACCATATCTATGCTCATGCTTTCCTCCTGCTGCGCTTAAAAACAAAACGCTTCGTAAAACTATATCATATTTCGCCGAAAACTTCAAAAACGGTGGCGGGATACCGGGGTCTCCGCTGTGGTATAATAAAGGAGCCCGGGGGATAACTCCTTCGGCCTTAAAAGAAAGGATGCTCAATGAAATACGTTCATCATCTCGATACGCCTCTGGGGCCTGTCACCCTCGCGTCGGACGGGACCGCCCTGACGGGCCTGTGGTTTGACGGTCAGAAGTATTACGCCCGGGGGCTCGGAGAATACGAAGAGAAGGATCTGCCCGTCTTCCGCCTTGCCGAAAGCTGGCTCAAGGCATATTTCGCCGGTGAAGATCCGGGTCCCGCGCCTGCCCTCTCCCTTGAAGGCTCCGCCTTTCAGAAGGCTGTTTGGAACCTGCTTTTGGAGATACCTAAAGGGACGACGGAAAGCTACGGGGCTCTTGCGGGAAAGCTCAGCGCTCTCACCGGCCGCCCGGCCTCAGCCCAGGCCGTGGGAGGGGCCGTCGGCCGCAACCCGGTCTCGATCATCGTACCCTGCCACAGGGTGGTCGGAGCGGACGGAAGCCTCACCGGCTACGCGGGGGGCCTTGAAAAAAAGCTGGCCCTTCTTAAGCTCGAAGGCGCGGATACTTCGCAGGATACTGTTGACATCGCGGGTAAAAATATATTAAGTTAGTCATGTCTACCTGAGACAGTTCCCATACCCTCAAAATACCCCTTTTAAAATGAAACAGACAGAAGAAACAGGCGGAAGCGTAAATAAAGCGGCGGAAGAAAGACCGGCCGGAAAGCAGAGCCGCCCCTTCGCGTCCCGGGCCAAAAAGCTTGCGGCGGTCCTCATGGTTCTCGCGCTCTGCTTTGCGCTGGCTGCGCAGATCGCCGTCAGCAGGATGACCGCAAAGCAGCTGGTCAAATACCGGCTTGCGAAAAAGGTCGTATTCCTGACCTTTGACGACGGTCCGAGCAAAAATACGGCGGAGCTTTTGGACATACTTAAGAAATACAATGTCAAGGCCTCGTTCTTTGTTACGGCCCTTAATAAGGAATATCTGGATCTGATCGCCCGCGAGCATAAAGAAGGGCACACCGTCGGAGTCCATTCCTATACTCATGATTACGGCCTGATATATTCGTCGGATGAGGCTTTCTGGGATGACAGCGCGAAGATGAACGATGTCATCGAGGAAAAGACAGGAGAGCGGGCAAAGTTCATGAGCTTCCCGGGAGGCACGGGGAACCGGGTAAGCATGGACTACAACATCGGCATCATGACCAGGCTTTCGGAACATGCCGCGGATAAGGGATTCGAGTACATCGACTGGAACGCGACCGGGGGCGACAGCGAAGGGGTAACGGATACCGCCGAGATATATCAGAACGTAATAGACGGCATAGAGCAAAAGAACGTAGCTGTCGTCCTGCTCCATGACAGCTACGGCTTCACAGTGGCGGCGGTGGAAGACATTATCGTTTACTGCCTGGACCGCGGCTACACCCTGATGCCTCTTCGCAAAGGCCTTTACGATTGCCGTCAAAAGCCCATAAACTAGCATCCGCAGAGGGCGGAACATAAAAAGCGGGAGGCTTTGCGGCCTGCCCGCTTTCTTTGTTTTTCAGCCCGGCTCCGGGGAAATACGGTTCCCCGGGGCCGTTATGTTTTGTCTTTTATACCGGATAGGCCTTGTTCTTTTCGTCCGCGGCCTTGGTGTCGATGCCGGTCTGCTGGGCTTCCCTGTACTTGAAGAAGTCGATGGCGACCTGGGGGAAGAGGGCGTAGCTGAGCACGTCTTCATCCTGCTGCTTGTAGGGAGCGACCTCCTTTTCGAGCCTGTCCAGTTCGGGCGGGATCAGGTCGGCGGGACGGCAGGTGATGGGTTCCTCGTCTCCGAGGGCCTTCTTCTGCAGCTCCTTGTTGATGGGCATCGGGGTCTTGCCGTACTTGCCGGCAAGAACGTTCTTGGTCTCGCCGCTTATCACCTTGTAGCGCTCGCCCATCAGAACGTTGAGCACCGCCTGGGTACCGACGATCTGGGAGGAGGGAGTTACGAGGGGAGGCTCGCCCAGGTCTTTCCTGACCCTGGGGACTTCCTTCAGCACTTCGTAGTACTTGTCCTCGGCGTGCTGGTCCTTGAGCTGGGACATCAGGTTGGAGAGCATACCGCCCGGTACCTGATACATGAGGGTCTTGATATCGACGCCCAGCACCTTGG
>JAFRWQ010000023.1 GCA_017437925.1 Bacillota bacterium | reverse complement strand
CCCGCGTTTCTCTTTCTTTTTTACCGTTATTATGGGCTACAGGTACTTGTGCAGCGTTTCGCTGATGTACTTGTAGCGGTTGGGATAGTGCTCTATGAGGTTGATCATGGGCACTCCGGCCTTGGCGGCGGCTTCCTTGGCCCAGCGGTAGGTCCTGTACCTGGTGGTCGCCTTGCCGATTATCATGATGAAGAGGGCCGGTTTTCCCTCCTTGTAAATGCCGTAGGAGTAGTTCATCGGCTTGCCCCAGGCACCTATGGTGAGGGGCGAGACCTGTTCCCTGACCTCGCAGGCGGTGAACTCGTCGGCAAGCACCTTTTTAAGCTTGGCGTTGACGTCTTCGCTGTCCTCGGGAAGCTCCTCGGAGTAGTCCTCGCCGGAAGCCTGGCTCATGCTCTGGGCCGCGTTCTCGAGGCTGGCCTTGACCTCGTTCAGATCTATCTGGCTGAGATCGATGCCGGCCTCCTCGGCTGACTGTTTGAGGGCCTCGTTGAGCCCCTGGGTGTATTTGGCGGCGTTCTCCAGGACCCCGTCCTTACCGACTACGTTTTCGGTTATGCCGGAGACGGCCTTGCCCACGGAATCGGAGACCGCTTTGCCAACGGAATCGGAGACGGCCTTGCCGACGCTGTCGGAAACGGCCTTGCCTAAGGAATCCGACGCCTTGTTAAGAGTCTCAGATACTGTATTCTTTATGAGTTTTCCAAGCAGTGACATGGTCACGTCCTTTCCGGCGCCATGCCCGGCGCCTCTTTTTGTTTAATATACCACATTAAAAGCTTAAAATACAGTCTTTTGAAATAATATCGGTCAACTTCCATTGCATTCGGCGGGGCATGATAATAAAATGGTCTGGGTCCGGCCCGGGACGGGCGGAGGACCGACGGAGCAAACATATGAACGCGATCATAAGATCTTTCAATGCAATATTCCCCATACTGGCCTACATGGTGCTGGGTTATTTTCTCAAGAAGAGGGGCTTCCTCAAGGGAAGCTCCGCCTCAGAGATCAACAAGCTGGTCTTCAGGGTCTTTCTTCCCATAAACATAGCCCTGGGCATATACAACACCGACATCAGGAGCCGCTTCGACCTCAAGGTGGCCCTCTTCGTGCTGGCGACCGGCATCACCTCCTACATCATACTCTGCGCTATTGTGCCCAGGTTCGAGAGCGACAACACCGTGATACCGGTGGTCATCCAGGCCATACACAAGTCGAATTACAATCTGCTGGCCGTGCCCATAGTCAGCTGCTTCATAAGCGGGGACCTGGGCATGACGGCGGTGCTCATGGCGGTCATAACCCCCATGGTCAACACCTGCTCGTCCCTGGTCTTTGAAAAGTACACGGGAAAGAGCAGCAGCGCGGCGAAGAAGATCGTCAAGATCCTTAAGAACCCGCTGGTGATCTCAAGCCTTCTGGGCATGGCCCTGAACCTTCTGAGAGTGCCCCTCCCCCAGCTTCTGACCGGAGGAGTCCTCAAGACCCTGTCCTCGATGGCGACCCCCCTGGCCCTGATCGCCCTGGGCTCGGGCTTTGATTTTTCAAGCCTCGGCAGGTTCAGAAGGCAGCTTCTCGCCATATCTTTGGGCAAGCTCCTCATCATGCCCGCGCTCATCGTGAGCCTGGCCGTCCTCTGCGGCATCAGGGGCGCCGATCTGCTGGCCATAGTGGTGTTCAGCGGGTCTCCCGCCGCGGTCAACACCTACAGCACAGCGGTCTCCATGGGAGGGAACGAGGAACTGGCGGGACAGGCGGTGGTGGTTACCTCCTGCCTTTCGGTGTTCACCCTCTTTGTAATTCTGAGCGCCATAGGACTTATGGGGCTTTACTGACAGATCCATGACGAGAAACGAGCTTTGCGAAAGGATCGCGGAAATAAAACCTCTCGACGAGGAAGCCATGGCAAAGGCCCGGGCAAGGCAGCTTAAGCTTGCCAAGCCCCCGGGGAGCCTGGGAAGGCTCGAAGACATCGCCGTGAGGCTCTCGGGCATCTCAGGGCTCGAGGTCTTTGATCCCTCCCCCGCCCTCATCGCGGTATTCTGCTCCGACAACGGCGTGACCGAAGAAGGAGTCTCTTCGGCTCCCTCGAGCGTCACGGCGGCCCAGGCCGTAAACATGACGAAGGGCCTCACCGGCATGAGCGCGATGGCTGCCCGCTTCGGCGACCGGGTAAGAGTCGTTGACGTCGGAATTTCAAACGATCACAGCTGCCACGATATAATTGACATGAAGATCGCCCGCGGGACCCGCAATTTCGCGAAAGGTCCCGCCATGACCGAAGAGCAGTGCCTCAAGGCTATAGAGGCGGGCTTTAAGACCGCGGAAGACGCGGCAAAGGAAGGCGCCGCGGTCTTTGGCTGCGGAGAGATGGGCATAGGAAATACCGCAACTTCAGCCGCCGTCCTCTCTGCCCTTACCGGTCTATCACCCGACGAAGTTACCGGCCGCGGAGGAGGACTCACCGACGAAGCCTTCGACAAGAAAAAGCGGGTCATAAAAGAAGCCCTGGCAAACCTTGAGCCGGATCCTGAAGACCCCATAGACGTGCTGACAAAGGTCGGAGGCTTCGATCTCGCCGCCATGTGCGGCTTCTTCCTGGGAGCCGCGGCCTTAAGGCGGCCCGTCGTCATCGACGGCTTTATTTCGATCGTCGCGGCCCTCTGCGCCGCAAGGCTCTGCCCCGCTGCCAAAGGTTTCATGCTGCCCTCCCACTCCTCCCGTGAGAAGGGCTTTGCCGCGGCAGCGAAAGAACTGGGGCTTAAGCCTTACCTTGACCTCGACATGAGGCTGGGAGAAGGCAGCGGCTGCGTCCTGGCCTTCAGGCTCATAGAGGCGTCCTGCGCCTTCACCGGCGGCATGGCCGACTTTGAAAAGGCTTCCATCGACGACGCTTACCTCGAAGAGATAAGGAAAAAGGAAAGATTCGGACAATGACGGCATTCATCTCGGGAGGAAGCAAAAGCGGAAAATCCGCCCTGGCGGAGGAGCTCGCAGTTAAGCTTGCGGCGGGCGGCCCCCTTTATTACGTCGCGACCATGGTCCCCCGCGACGGGGAGGACCTGGAGAGGATAGCAAAGCACCGCGAAGCGAGAAGCGGCAAAGGCTTTGAGACCCTTGAATGCCCCGAGGGGATATCATCCTGCGCCGAAGGCCGGGAGGACGGCACCTTTCTTATCGACAGCATGACCGCCCTTCTTGCCAACATGATGTTCAAAGCCGACGGTTCCGTCGACGAAGAGTGCTTTAAGAGAGCCCGCGGGGAAGCCCTGGGCCTCGCCGAAAGGGTGAAAAACGCGGTCTTCGTCAGCGATTTCATATATTCCGACGCCGAAGACTACGGCGGGCTAACCGAAGGATACCGAAAGGACCTGGCCCTGACCGACAGGGCCCTGGCGGAAGCGGCGGATCTTGTGATCGAAGCCTGCTGCGGCCTTTATACCGTACACAAGGGGGTGCTTGAGCTGTGAGCTGGATAAAGGCCTTCTTCATGGCCTGGGGAATGTTCCTCGCCATACCCTGCCCCTTTCCCTGCTGGGACGAAAAGCTTAGGGACAGGATGCTCATCGCCCTGCCCTTCGCCGGCCTTATGATAGGAAGCCTCTGGGCGGGAGCCGCAGCACTGCTGCTTAAGCTGGGCTGCCCCGCCCTCATAAGGGCCGCCCTGCTCTGCGCCTTCCCCCACCTGGCCAGCGGCTTCATACACCTGGACGGCTTCATGGACTGCTGCGACGCCGTCCTCTCGAGAAAGGACCCCGAAGCCGCGAGAAAGATACTTAAGGATCCCCACGCGGGCTCTTTCGCGGTAATATCCCTCGCCCTGCTCCTGATGCTGAGCTTTGCGGCCTTTTCCGAGCTTGAGATCTCAAGCCGGCTGACCGGCCTCATCGCCCTTCCCGCGGTGACCAGGGCCTGCTCTGCCGCCGCCATATTCTTTATCGGACCCATGGAGGGCAGCAGCTACGAAAAGATGGAAAGAAAGCTCAAAGGCAGCGCCCTTGCTGTCCTCGCCGCGATGATCGCGGCCGGTCTTGCTTTCGGCATCAGGTCGGGCACAGCGTCCCTTGCCGCGGCTTCGGTCTCGCTCTTAAGCACCTTAAGAGCCTCAAAGAAACTGGGAGGGATGTCGGGAGACGTCTCCGGCCTTGCCGTAAGCCTCGGAGAAGCCGCGGGAGTCCTGGTCCTGGCCCTGCTGTAGGCCTTACCCTATGCGTTCCGCCCCCGCGATACAGTCCCGCCCAAAGGAGGAGATAGCTTGGATCTCATAATCGGAGGAGCCTACCAGGGAAAGCTCGAATACGCGAAGAAACGCTTCGGCCTTTCGGACGAAGATATATTCTTCTGCGAAGAAAGCGTTATAATAAACACGAAGGCCCGCTGCGTCTGCGGCCTTGAACGATACGTCCTCGCCTGCGTGAAAGAAGGCGCCGTCCCAAGAAGCGATTTCAATGAAGACGCGGTGCTCATAGGAAGGGAGATCTCGTCCGGAGTCGTCCCCGCCGATCCCCTGACCCGCAGATACAGGGAAGCCTACGGCCGCTACATGCAGGAGCTGGGGGAAAGGCCAAAAGCGTGACCCGCCTCTTCTGCGGCATTCCGCAAAAGCTTAAATAAAGACCCGAAACCGGAGGAAGACCATGGAACTTTACATCATAAGACACGGAAAGACCGAAGCCAACGCGAAAAAGCTCTTCGCGGGAGCCTCCGACTGGCCCCTGAGCGAGGAAGGAAAAGAAGGCCTGCTCAAGCTTAAGGAAAGCTTCGACTACAGCCTTCCCGAGGACTGCCTCGCCGTGACCAGCTGCCTTAAGCGCACCGAAGAGACCCTCAAGGTATTCTACGGCGATATCGCGCATATGAAAGACGAAAGGCTCAATGAGCGCAGCTTCGGCATCTTCGAAGACCATACCCTCGAAGAGATACAGGACCTGCCCGAGTTCGGGATCTGGACCGGCGTAGGCTCCGACTCCTACGTGATACCGGGGGGCGAAAGCTTCGACGGGCTTAAGAAAAGAGTTCTCGAAGCTCTGGACGATTATCTTATGAGTGACCGTAACACCATTCTGGTCATCCACGGCGGCCCGGTAAGAGTTATCATGAAGCACCTCTTCCCGAACGGAGGCAATGAGAAGGGCGAATGGCAGCCCGAGAACGGCAAAGGCTACGTGATACACGCCGAAGGCGGAAAAGCCCTCTCCTACGAGAGCTTCCCTCCCGAAAAGGCCCGTTAAAGATCATTAAAGATCGGGGCCCCGGAGCTTAAGCTCCGGGGCCCTTTTTGCTGCTTAATATTCGGTTCCGCTCCGAATTACTCGGCCAGTCCCAGTTCCTTCTTCAGAGCCTCGAGCTCCTCGTTTACGGAAGCGGTCTCACCGGCTCTGTACTTCTCCTCGATCAGCCTGGCTTCGTCGATGGGCTGGGCGTTGAGCTCGGCCATGGCGACGGCTTCGTCCAGCATCTTGTTGGCCTTGTCTTCCATTCTCTGGACGGCGGCCATGGTCTGGTCGAACTTGTCGGTGCTGTAGGTGTACTTGTTGACGGTCTCCTGGGTGTTGGCCACTGATACCTTGGCCTTGATGGCGGCCTTCTTGGCCTCCAGCTGCTGGATGTCGGAGACCAGCTTGTCGTGCAGCTGCCTCATCTTTACGGCGTTCTCGTGGGCCGCGGCGTAGGCTACCTGCAGGGGAGCTCCCTCGTTTACCAACTGCTGCTTCTTGACGATGAATACCTTGGCATCGCCTTCGTTGCCCTGCTGAAGAGCCTTCTTGGCCAGCTCGGTGTACTTCTCCACGGCGGCGGCATTGGCTTCCACCAGTCTCTTGGTCCTGGCTTCCTCAGCCATGACCTCGGCGGTCTGCCTCTTTACCTCAGCCAGATCGTTTCTGGCGTCGAGAAGGTACTGCTCCACCATCTTGGCGGGGTCCTCGGCCTTCTCCAGAAGGGCGTTGATGTTCGCGTTGATGATCTCAACAAATCTGCTCAGAATTCCCATGTTCTTCTGTTCCTCCATTTTTTAATATATCTTTAGATTGGCTTATTTATAAAAGCTTTCGCTTTTTTAACTATTGAAACTTGTTCTGATACTTGTTCGCCAGTTCCTCGGCGCTGTGGGCCACCTGGGTCTCCTGATACTTGCCCTCCAGGTCCTCGGCGTTCTGGTTGGTCTGGGCCTCGTGGTAGGTCTCAAGGGGAGTATTGAGGATCTCGGCGTTGGCCTTGGCCTCCTCTATCTTCTTGTCCTTGGCCCTCTTCCAGACGTAGAACACGATGAAGATCAGGGCCGCTGCCGCCATAATGATAGCCGGAGCGTACCATTCGGGTCTGGTCACGTTCATCATGCGCTCGGCCGACTTCTCGAAGACCTTGGCGAAGTACTCGCTGTCGTTGAGGCTGGTGTCGGTGTAGTAGCTGTCTACGTAGTCCTCGATTATGGACCTCGCCTCATCGTCTATGACGGAACCCGCTCTGGACCCAACCAGTATGTACCTGGAATACTGCGATTTGTAGGGTTCAAAGAAGACCAGCAGCATGTGGGCTTCGTCGGTGACCCCGTTCTTTCCGGTGAACAGGCTGTCGTAGAGGTCGTTGCAGAAGGCTTCGGCCTTGCTGTCCGACGGGTCCTTGTCGCCGTTGATGTTGTCGCAGATGTACAGGTAGGGCATTACGCCGGTCTTCTGGTAGAAGCTCTTCATGCCCGACTTCAGGGTCGAGGGACTGTCTATCCAGCCCAGCTCGTCTGTGTAGTAGCCCACGTCCACCGTGACCGCGTCCTTTAAGGGCTCGCGCTGGTAGGTGGAGCTGGTCACCGAGTGGGACGAGCTGCCGCCGTAGGAGCCCTGGCTTCCGCCGGTCATCATGAAGGCCGAGCAGCTGGTAATCAGCACCAGCACGATGAAGAAGATCAGGCTCATCAGCAGGAACCTGGAGAGGCAGCCTCCCGGGCTCGCGTACTGCCTGTGGAAGCCGCTGTAGACCGGTCTTCCGGTGTTTATGATCACCGGACGGGGGCTGTAGTAGCCGGGCCGCGGGGTGTTCACGTAGTAGGGGCCGTGGTTCTGGGACCCGATGCCGAAGTTATTGCCCGAAGGCCTGCTTCCGAACGATCCCGAGCCGCCCGAAAAGCCTCCTCTGGAGCCCGAGCTTCCCGAAGAGCCTCTGGAGCCTCCGCTTGAAAAGCCCCTCGAGCCGCCTCCGCCGCCGGAAAAGCCTCTGGAACCTCCTCCTCTTCCCATAAGCATCTCTCCTTCCGCACTATCTTTCATTTTGCATCATAGACGCGAAATGTGAAGATTTACTGAACAAATAATTACGATGTTATTAAACTTAGTTTCTCTTCTCTGCTTAAGGCTTTGATCTCAAGCTCGCGCCTGAGAGCGGCCGGCCTGTCGGGAACTTCCTCGGACCAGACCATTTCGACGGGCCTTCTGCTCCTGGTGTATTTGGAGGCCGTGCCCCTGTTGTGCATGGAAAGGCGCCTCTTTCTGTCGTTTGTGATCCCGCAGTACAGGGTCCCGTCGGAACATCTCAGGATGTATACCCAGTAGGGGGAGCCGGGCTTTCCGCCTTTTTCTTCATCTTTCATATGCTTTGCCCCCGGGCTTCTTCCTCTCTTCTGATTGTATTATATATCAATTCTTTGCATATAAAAGCGGTTTTTTGAGCATTTATAAGCCTTTAATGCGTCCTTCAGGGCAAAATAAGGGCCCCGGGATGCCCCGGGGCCGCGTATTTGACGTTTCGCGTCAGGTTTTAAATTAGAGCTTGGCCTCCAGGTTGGCCCTGATGGCCTTGATGAACTCTTCGCTGCCTACGCCCTTGGGATTGGGCAGGGTGGTGATGGAAGCGAGGTCCTTGGTCATGATGCCGCTCTCGATGGTCTCGATGGTGGCGGCTTCAAGCTTGTCGGCGAAGTCCATGAGATCCTTCAGACCGTCCATTTCGCCGCGTCTGCGCAGAGCGCCGGTCCAGGCGAAGATGGTGGCTACGGAGTTGGTGGAGGTGGGCTCGCCCTTCAGGTACTTGTAGTAGTGGCGCTGGACGGTGCCGTGGGCAGCCTCGTACTCGTACTTGCCGTCGGGAGTTACCAGGACGGAGCTCATCATGGCGAGGGAACCGAAAGCGGTGGCGAGCAT
>JAFRWQ010000221.1 GCA_017437925.1 Bacillota bacterium | reverse complement strand
TCGACTTGCCCGCCCCGTTGGGACCCAGAAAACCGTAGATCTGACCCTTGTCTATGGTGAAGGAAAGGTCGGATACCGCGGCATGGTCGCCGTAGAGCTTTGTAAGATTTCTTACTTCTATCAAGATCTACATCTCCTTTTCTTGCAGCTTGCCGGTATCTGCCGGCAAGCATAATTTATATGTGTATATTAAAGCCTGCTTTAATATTTCGTGAATATTTGATGAAGATTAAGACATTCCGGGCAGCTTCCCTACTTTATCTCGACCTTTATACCGTAGTCTTCGATGGCGTCCATGAGCCTGTTGCCGTTCTCCCAGCCCAGGTTGAAGAAGCCGGCGGGGGAGTCGGAACCGGTGTATATAAGGCAGCGCCCGTCCAGCTTTTCGCAGCGGCTGATGTCGTCGAAGCTGAAGCTTCTGATCTTGCCGCCTGCTGTCTTGTACGAGAGCTCCATGCCCTTCACGTCTATGCGCCTCGCCACGGAACGAAGCAGGCGTGTTCCCTGATATATCAGGTAAAGAGCCGGGACGGAGATCAGGCAGAGCCTTATCTTATGCCCGTTTATTCCTTTATACAGGGCGAAGGCGGCAAGAGCCCCGAAGATGAGTATCACCGCAATGCCCAGTCCGTTGATGTACTGCTTCTGCAGCTTGTAGGGGGCGACCCTGTACTCCCCTTTGGGAGTCCTGGGGGCGCCGGGGGCGGCTCCGAAGTCCTCGAGCCTTCCGGGAAGGTTCTTTCGCTTTTCGCTTCTTTCCCTCTCCTCTTCTTCCTTCTTTTCCCGCTCTTTTCTTTCCTCGTCCTTCTTTATGTTGCCGATGTCTTCCTTTGAAAGATCGGCGTATGCGGCAAGCTTTGAGCTGCTGAAGCAGAGGCCCGCTATGCATATCAGGGCGACGAAGCCCAGGGACGGCAGAAGCTTTACCAGGTTTTCTCCCATCAGCATAGACTCAAAGGCCAGGTCCACGGGCTTTACGCCGAGTTCGGCGGCAGCCTCTATCCATTCGGGCTCCCTGCCGAGCACGTAGCTCTGGGCCGTGAGCTGGGCAAGGGCCAGTATCAGCACGCTGCATATGCCCACGCAGGAAAAAGCCCAGCGGAATCTTCTGAGGCCTTTGGACTGTATGTAGAAGTAGGACGAGACGAAGGGCGTCAGCATGGCAAGAGGCGCCGCGTACATGCCCTTGCGTCCCAAAAGGATCATGACGGCGGCGAAAGGCAGGATCCCGAAGAGGGCTCCCACCACGGCTCCCGATATGCCGGGCAGCTTCGCTCCGGCTTCGCTAATGGTCTTTTCTTTTCTTTTCATCTCGGGAAGCCGTCAGTGCTTGATGTAGAAGGCGGCCAGCAGCAGGACCATGACGATGTAGATGTAGTTCTGGATCTGGATGAACTTGAGATCGTTGTATTCCTCGACCAGGATCTTGGGAGTGGTTGCGGGGTCCAGCCTGCCGCTCCTGGTGTAGACTATGGTCTTGAGCTCTTCGATCTCGAGGTAGCGTATGCGCTCACCGGTCTCAACGATGTGGTGGGTAGCCTTGTAGTTGACGTATCCCGCCGCGATGGCCGACGCTACGATGTAAAAGCCCCAGTTCCTTCCGGGGATCATGCGGAACAGGGGGGAGACGGCCGCAGCCGCTGCCATAACTGCCCAGTACAGCCTGATGTATTTCTTCATTTCGGTCCTCCTGTTATCCTGCGGCGCAGCAAAACCAAGCCCTCGCCGCGGGGACTTTGACATGTATTATATGTCAGATTTTCGTTAAAGTAAAACATTTTATGTGATATAGTTTAAGCTGAGAGGAAATGGGGAAGGCGCGGGCGAGTCCCGCCCGACCCGGCAAACTGTATCAATGCGAGCAAAAGCGAACAAGGAGGTTCATATGGTACTTGCTATCACCAACGGAACTGTGTACGACGGGACCGGAAAGGTCTACAGGAAAGCGACCGTCCTGGTCGAAGACGGCAAGATCAAGGCCGTGGGAGAAGGCCTGAAGGCGCCCGAAGGCGCCAGGGTCATCAACGCCAGAGGCAAGTGGGTCCTGCCCGGCTTCATCGAAGCCCACACCCACGCGACCCTGATGGGCGAACCCATGATGCGCGGCGCCAACAGCGGAGACACCAACGAAGGCACCGATCCCATCACCTCCCAGGTAAGGGTCATCGACGCCTTCTATCCCGAAGGCATGGCCATCGACTGGGTGAGAAGAGCGGGCTTCACCACCGCCATGGTCCTGCCCGGCTCCGCCAACGTCATAGGCGGAGTAGGCGTGGCCTTCAAGATGGCCGACCGCCCCACCCCTGACGACATGATGATACCCGGGACCCAGGTCATGAAAATGGCCCTGGGCGAGAACCCCAAGGCAGTATATTCCCAGAGCAACAAGATCAAGACCCGCATGGGCACCGCCGCGGTCTTAAGGGAGACCCTGCGCAAGGCTAAGGATTATTCAGACGCCCTTAAGGCGGCTGACGGAGACCCTGCCAAGGCTCCCAAGTTCGACGCCAAGCTTGACGCTCTCGTGCCCGTCATAAGAGGCGAGATGCTCTGCCGCATCCACTGCCACAGAGTCGACGACATAGCCACCGCCATGAGGATATGCGAGGAGTTCGGCCTCAAATACGCCCTCGAGCACGCCACCGAAGGCTACAAGCTGGCCGACAAGCTGGCCGAAAAAGGCATAATCTGCACCATAGGACCCCTGGTATCGGGCCCCTACAAGCAGGAAGTCTGGGGACGCAGCATAATGACTCCGCAGGAGCTTATCAAGCACGGAGTCACCGTCTGCCTCACCGAAGACGCCAGCATCCTTACCAAGAAGCTGCCCATGCACATAGGCCTGTGCATCAGAGAAGGCCTGGCCTGGGAGGACGCCCTCAAGTGCGTCACCGTCAACCCGGCCAAGCTTCTGGGCATTTCCGACAGGGTCGGTACCCTCGAGCCCGGAAAAGACGCCGACATCTGCATCTGGGACGGCGATCCGTTCTGCAACTACAGCCGCTGCGACTACACCATCATCGAGGGCGAGGTCTACGAGAACAAGAGACTCGACATGACCATGATGTAATCCTGAAAATGTAAGACCCTGCGGCGGGCCCGCGTTCAGCGGGCCCGTTTTTTAACGGCCTGCGCCGCCGCATCGCCGCTCTATGAGCTTTTCTTGCAGCGCGAATAGTATTTGCCGTGAAAAAGACAGCAAAAAGACGGAGCTTCCTTTCGGGAGCTCCGTCTTTATTTCTGGTCATGTCACGGGCAGAGAACGTCCGCTTTATCGACCGGCGCCCTGCCCTGCGGGCCGAGCCTCTTTCTTCAGATGGTCCATCACCAGCAGGCCGCTGGCAAGCTGGATGTATACCAGCTTTCTCACGGGAACGACTTGGTAATCAAGCTTTTCCTCAAGATAGGCGGAAAGCTCGCCGAAGGCCTTGAGGGAGCTTTCAAGGCCCTTTTCGAGGGCGTCCCTCTTTTCGGCGTCGTCTTCTCCCGCCGACTTCATGGCGGCGAGCTCTCCCTCGTGCATGCGCACCATCATGCCCAGGGTCAGCAGCTTGTAGAATCTCGTCACCAGCAGGTTCGAGAATTCCTCGGCGGCCGTGGCGTTTCTGGCGTAATCCGGGTTCTGCTCTATCATCTTCCTGGTTGCTTCAGACGAGGCCGCCCTGTAGGAGGCTCTGATCGTCGTAAGGAAGGGGTCGTCCTCTCTTATGTACTTCTCGCTTCCGGCCATCACGGACGAAACGAAGGCATCGAAGCTTTCAACGAAGTCGAGTTTTTCGCGGACCACGTCCTTTCTGATCCTGCCGGTCTCGGACAGGTCGCCTATCCTCTTATCGAAGAAATAAGGGAGCTCGGTCAGGAGTATGTAGGCGTCGCTGACCTCGGCGCCGTAATCGGCGGAGCAGGTCCCTTCCCTTATGGCCTTCGCCGGTTCCGCGATCCCGTTAGCCTCGAGATAGTCGTAATTGTCCTTTTGGGAGATCATGCGGTACATGGCCGGCCCTATGGACACGCAGTAGGGAGTCTCGGGCTCGCCCAGATCGAGTATCACCTGCTGGCTCTCGGCGGCGCCGTACATTTCCGCCCTCACGTCCTCGGGCATGAGATAGGTCATGTACCAGTAGACCCCGCCGAAGCCGCCGTTGTGCAGCGAATAGAGGAACTGGGGCCTGACTTCATCCATGAGCTTCATTAAAGCCCGGGTCTCGGGCAGAGGATCGCGGAAATGAAGGCCCTTGTAGTCTATGGGGAAGGTCCATTCCACCTGCTTGTGGGAAGCCGGCCTGAAGAAATTCTTCGCGTAATTGGTCACCGTGAAGGGGCCTTTGAACCAGCCCTCGTTGAGCCGGGTGGCGTCGCAGTCCCAGGACTTTATTATGTAGCAGGTATAGCCCAGCTCATCCCTGAATTCCCCGTCTTCAGCCAAAGACCGGGACAGATGCTCGAGAAGCATGGCCCCTATCGGCTCGTTGGGATGGGGGCAGCCGTAAAGTATAGCCGACCTGGGATAATCGCCTATCTTAAGGCAGTAGATCGGATGGCCGGCCCTCGATCTTCCGATCTCAAGAAGCTTGACGGTATCGGGGTATTCCTCCGTCAGCTTCTTCGAACTCTCGTCCATCTCATCCACGGTCATAAAGACCTTGTAATCGGGGATACTGTCTAAAACTCTCTGAAAAACATCCTTCATCTCACGCCCCCTGCGCTACAGCTTCATGCACCTTTCGACGAACTTGAGCACCCTGGGATAGCAGTCCAGCTTGTTCTTAAACTTGGCGACCCCGTGTCCCTCGTCGTCGTATATCATCATTTCGGCGTCCACGCCCTTCTTCTTCAGGTATTCCATGGCCTGGTAGGCTTCGGTGACCGGCACTCTCGGGTCGTTCTTGCCGTGAATGATGAGGAGGGGGCCTACTATGTCGTCGACCTTGGCCGCAGGAGATACGTTGTAAAGTATGTCGCGGTGCTTTTCGAGGCTTCCGTACTCCTGCTCCCTGTTGCTCCTGCGGAAGGGCGAAGTGTTTTCAAGGAAGGTCACCAGGTTGAACATGCCCACCGTCGCGACGCAGCAGCACCAGAGCTCCGGGTATCTTGCGGCGCAGTTGAGGGTCATGAAGCCTCCGTAGCTGGTGCCCATGACCGCGATGCGGTCCCTGTCCGCTATGCCTTGCTCTATAAGATGGTCGTCCAGGGCCTTTATGTCCTTAACGCTGTCGAGCCTCTTTTCTACGTCATCCAGGTGGCAGTAGGTCTTGCCGTAGCCCGAAGACCCCCTCACGTTGGGTTCCACGATGG